>NZ_JBFAPH010000669.1:0-1001 GCF_040675635.1 Streptomyces sp. NPDC049577 | reverse complement strand
GCACGAGCCGCAGCCCGCGGGTGAGCCCGTCGTCGGCTACGGCTCCAGCGACCGGATCACCGTCGACCTCGGCATTCCCACCCCCGGGATCACCCCGGCCATCGACCCCGAGGAGGTGCCCAGCGAACCCTTCCGCTTCCGGGCGTCGATCGCCCGGCCCGCGGACACGCTGCTGCTGTGCACCACCGGGCTGGCCGAACCGCTGCGCGGCGAATCCGAACTGGGCATCCGGCTCGCCGAGCGCTGGTCCCGCGAGGAGCCGCCCGGACTCGCGGCGTTCCTCGCCGACGTCCAGCTGCGGGTGAAGGGCTACGCCGACGACCGCACGGCCTGCGCCGTCTGGGAGACATAGGGCGCCGTCGGCCGTCGGCACCCCGCCGATTTCCTCGCACCGGGTACGCGTGGCCGGTGTGCCACGCGTACCCGGCCGCGCATGAGCGGGGCCCGCCCGTATCGCCGGTCATCGCTCGTCATTGCTCGTCATCGCTCGTATCGGCATGTTGACGCCTCAACAGGCGTCGTTCCGCCGGGCACGGGGCATGCATTGCCGTGAGCGTGTTCGAGGCCGGGCGCCGGGAGGGGGCGGGGCGGGCAGGCATGAAGCGGCGGACTGCGCACTGGGCGGACGTGAAGCGCCACGAGGGCAGAGGAGGGGCCGCGGACGAGTCGGTTCCGGAAAGTCCGGGAAGGGCCGCGAAAGCGAGGGAGAAACCGGGGACGAGACCGGGGGCGAAACCGGGGTCGAAAGAGGGCACGGAGAAAGCCGAATCGGGGCCGTGCTGGGAAAGGCGGCTTCCGCGCAAGGACGTCCGGGTCATCTCGGAGGTCCGCGCCGCGCTGCGCGAGCTGCTCGCCCCGTGGGGGGCGCCCGGGCGGGCCGACACCGCGGAGCTGCTGGTCAGCGAACTGGTGACCAACGCCCTGGTGCACACGGACGGCGGGGCGGTGGTCACGGCCCGGCTGACCGGTCCGTCGGCCGCAGCCGTCCCTTGGCCGCGGCC
>NZ_JBFAPH010000668.1:0-1048 GCF_040675635.1 Streptomyces sp. NPDC049577 | reverse complement strand
CATCACACGCCCTCCTTCCTGATACCGGTCCTTGCCGTCGTCCTCGCCGGGCGCGGTCCGTCGCGCCGGGCGTGCCGCTGGGGAGGCCGGTCCTCGGGACGGGCCGTGACGAGGTCCTCGAAGAGGCCGCGGGCGCGGACGAGCGCCTCGCGCAGTTCCTCGGTGGGTGCCTGTCCCGCGCGGGCCCGGGCCGCGGCGAGGTGGATCTCGCGCAGGCCGTGCACGGTGTGCGGGTGGTGCACGGAGAGGGATTCGACGAGGTCGTCCCAGGAGTCGGCCGGGAAGCCGCGTTGGCGGGCGAGCTCGCCGAGCAGCCGGTCCGCGTCGGCCACGGCCCCGGTGGGTTCGTCGACGAACCGCTCCTGGATGCCCGCCCAGCGGACGGCGTACTGTTCGCGGACCCCGGCCGGCAGGGGCAGGGTCCGTACGTCCTTGTGGCGTCGCAGCCGTTCGCCGAGGTCCTTCTCGGCAGCACGCATGTCGCCGTCGTGCCGGGCCACCGCGGCCTCGTACTCGGGGCCGAAGCGCCGCCGCAGTCCGCGACCGCCGGTCGCCGCGCGGCGCCGCAGGGCCGGGACGGCCAGGGCGACGGCGGCGACGACGGCAGCGGCGACGACGAGGACGATGATGAGGGCGCCGGTCGTCATGGTTCGGTCGCCTTCCGCCAGTGCCCCCGCCTTCGGGGGGCGGTACTGAAGCGGCTAGCCCGAGGGCCGGGACTCAAACCGGGCCCTGGCCGGCGGATGGCCGCGAACGTGCCGGTCGTGACGATCGCCGCGCCGGCGTGTCGCCGGCGCGGTGTTCAAACCCGGCCGCCACGCCGGCCGCCAGGCGTCAGGGCTGCCGAACTCAGCCGGGCCTGTCACGACGAAACACGACCGGTCGCGGCACTCGTACCTGCCGCCGGACCCTCGCCCCGGGGGCTCATCGCCGTCGCGGCGGAGTGTTCTTCCCCCGCCGCGGGAACGGGCGACCACGGTGTACGGGCCCTGTCGACGGATAGCCGGGCGGGCGCGTCGGTCGCGGCACTCGTACATGCCGCCGAACC
>NZ_JBFAPH010000667.1:0-1051 GCF_040675635.1 Streptomyces sp. NPDC049577 | reverse complement strand
GCCAGCGGCCGGCGGGGGCCGGCGGCGTGCGGCCGGGCGACGCGGTGCCGCCGTCGCCGTCGTCGGGCTCCGGCCCGTCGTCGCCGGCCGAGGAGCAGCCGGCCAGGAGGAGCAGCAGCACCACGAACGCCGCTCCCGCACGGGTCCGCGCGGCCCTCACCGGGCCTCCCCCGGCATCGCGGCCGGCACCCCGGCCGGCGGGTCGGGCACGGACTGCCAGGGGTTGGGGCCCCGGCCCGGCACCGCGCAGTGCACCCCGGCGCCGCGCCGGGCCGCCGCGCGCGCCACGTCGCCGGCGCACCCGTCGGGCACCGCGTGGACGAGGTGGCAGAACCGCTCCGGCGGATGGTCGGCGGTCCAGTCCGGGACGCCGGCGCGCCGGTAGTCCTCCCACGTGCCCTCGAAGGTGACCAGCAGATCGGCGATGCGGGCGTAGCCGGGATCGGGGTGGGTGCCGGGGTTGAGCACGGCCGTCCGGGCTCCCAGCACACGGGCGGTCATGACCAGGCCGCGGTAACGGGGCAGCAGGGCGGGGTGGGCCGCGGCCTGGTCGAGGAAGACCCCGTCCACGCCGTACCACCTGCGGTGTCTGCGGATGTCGGCGGCCACCGCGCGGGGCGGGCGGCGGCCGTAGGCGGTGTCGGCGTACCCCAGCAGCCGCACCCCCGCACCGCGCAACCGCCGGGCGGCGGCGACGAAGTCCGGGTCCGGACGGCCGCCGGGCCCGTCGGCCACGTTGAGGACCACCCCGTACAGCCGCGGCGCGGCGTCGAGCAGCGCGTCCCACGCCCGTGGGTGCACGGCCGGGTGGACGTAGAGCGGTACGAGCAGCCGCCGCGCGCCGGTCGTCATCGCGCGGACTCCACGGGCCGGGAACGGACGGCGTCCCAGAGGGCGGCGAGGGAGTCGTCGAGGCCGTGGCGGGGCGTCCAGTCCAGGGCCCGCGCGGCGGCGGCCTCGGCGACGGGAACATCCCACCACGCCTGGGCGGGGGGCGCGCCGGACACTGTGTCGGCTGTTCCGGTCTCCACATAGACACATGTGGGCCGCT
>NZ_JBFAPH010000666.1:0-1063 GCF_040675635.1 Streptomyces sp. NPDC049577 | reverse complement strand
CGAGCCGTTCGAGGTCGGTGGCGGTGAGCTCTCCGGTCCAGGGGTGGGCCGGGTCCGTCTGTGACATGGGGGGTTCCTCGCGGACGTGGGGTGTGGGCCGGGCTCCGGTCAGGCGTTGCCGCCGGCCTGCGAGATGTTCCTGAGGACGGCGTCGAACTTCTTCTGGAACTCGTCCAGGGACTGCTTGATCTTGTTCAGTTCGGCCTGGGCGCCGTGCCAGGCGGACCGGAATTCGGCGGCGTGCTTGCCGTCCCAGTGGCTCTGGTCGCTGAGGATGTTCCCGGCGGACGAGAGCTGGCTGATGGACTGCTGGAATCCACCGTCGATGATGCTGAGGAACTTGCGGCTCGCGGCGTGCGCGGCGTCGTCGACCTTTACGGTGCCTGCCATGTTCTTCTCCGTTCTCACAATGGGGTGATGTGGCTCGTCCGGCACGGGGCCGAACGGTTGTTGGTGGTCCTGGTCCTAGTCGTCGTTCTCGCGCCGGCGCAGTGCCTCCACCACCGGGTCCTTCTCCTGGTCGCCGATCACGTGCAGCAGGAGACGGATGGACAGGGGACTGCCATGACCGGTCCCCTCCCGGCCCACCTGATAGGCGTCGGGGTTCCGCATGATGTATTCGAGAAGCGCGGCGTGGGAAGCGGGATCCCCGGTGAAGGAGACCGGAGCGTGCGAATTCACCGGGTAGACATGGCCGGTGGCGACGAGCCGGCTGATGGTGAACACGTACCCGGGATAGGTGATCTCGCCGTTGAGCTGCCGAACGTCCGGGGGCGTACCGGAGGGCAGCGACTTCTTGATCTCTTGGATGCCCAGAAGTTTCACCGCACCTATCGTCGCGTTGAACGCGGTCTTCGCGACCACACCCTCCGGTGCCACAAAGGTCGTCAGAGCGAATACTGCGTTCAGTCCTCCTTGCAGCACGAGCTTCAGCACTTCATGGTCCTTGGCGGCGGTGTTCGCGGCATGGGCCGTCGCCGGGCTCGGCGCCGACGTCGTGCTGGCCGTCTCCACACCCCAGCTCCCGCTGACCGGCCCGCTGCCCGACGGCGTACGGGTCGTG
>NZ_JBFAPH010000665.1:0-1065 GCF_040675635.1 Streptomyces sp. NPDC049577 | reverse complement strand
GATCAGGAGCAGGTCCCGGCGGGATCCTTCGAGCACAGCCTGCTGGACTCCGGTCTGCTCTCGCCCGTCCGCGCGGGCACCCCGGCCGAGGCGGCGTACAGCTCGCGCAGCGACACCGGTACGCCGAGGCTCTCGGTCATCCGGTTGACCAGCTGCGTGCCGAGCAGCGAGTGCCCGCCGAGCTCGAAGAAGTCGTCGTGCGCGCCGATGGTCCCGGAGCCCAGGAAGTCCTCCCACAGCGCGACGATCCGCCGCACCCCGTCGTCCCCGGCCGGCCCGTCCTCGCGCACCGCCCGGGCGGCGGGCCCGGGCGCGGGCGCGGGTGCGGACGCCGCCGAGGCGCGCGGGCCCGTCCAGTGGCTCTCCCGCCGGAAGGGGTAACCCGGCAGCGCGACCCGCTGCCGGGGCCCGTCGTGCAGGGCCTCCCACCGCACACCGACGCCCGAGACCCACAGATCCCCGACCCCCAGGAGCAGCGTCCGCACGTCGTCGCCCGGCTCATCCGGGCGCCGCATCGTCCGTACGGCGGCGAGGCCGCGCCGCCCGGTGAGGGTCGCGCGGGCCAGCGCGGTCAGCGTCGTGCCCGGTCCGACCTCGACCAGCACGGTCCGGCCGGCCGGCACGGCGGCCCGTACGGCGTCGGCGAAGCGCACCGGCCGCCGGGCGTGGCCGCCCCAGTAGCCGGGGTCCGCGGCCTGTTCCGCCGTGATGGCCTCCCCGGTGACGGCGGAGACGAACGGCCGCTCCGGGGCCCGGAGTCCGGCGGACCGCACGCGCTCGGTGAGGGGGCCGACCACCGGCTCCATCATGGCCGAGTGGAAGGCGTGCGAGGTGTGCAGCCGCCGGGCGCCGTGGCCCGGCCCGGCCAGCCGCCGTTCCAGTTCGGCGATGCCGGGCTCGGGTCCGGAGGCCACGCACAGGCCGGGCGCGTTGACGGCCGCGATGTCCACGCCGTCCGGCAGGAGTTCCCGCAGTTCGCCCTCGGCCGCCTGGACGGAGAGCATCGCGCCGCGCGGCTGTTCGCGCATCAGCCGGCCGCGCACGGCGACCAGCGCGGCCGCCTCC
>NZ_JBFAPH010000664.1:0-1068 GCF_040675635.1 Streptomyces sp. NPDC049577 | reverse complement strand
CCCGGGCCCGGCGCCGGCGCGGCCACGGCGCTGTGGCGGATGCGCACGACCGTGCGCGACGAGCCCGGCAGCCTGGCGGCACTGTGCCGGGCGCTCGCCGACCGGCGGATCGACATCCTCTCCCTGCAGACCCATCCGCTCGCCGACGGCACCGTCGACGAGCTGCTGCTGCGCGCCCCGGCCGCCCTGGCCCCCGACGCCCTCGCCGGGGCCGCCGCCACCGGGGGCGGCCGCGAGACGTGGCTGGAGCGGGCCGACGCGCACGACCTCGTGGACGCCCCCACCCGGATCCTCACCCTCGCCACCCGTACCGCCCTGGACGCCGCCGAACTGCCGCTGGCGTTGCGCCAGTTGCTCGGCCGCTGCACCATCCACTCGCTGCCGTCCCGCTCGCCGCGCGGCGGGGGCGCCGCCGAGCCGGTGCCGGAGGGCGGTGTGTGGGAGGGGACGGTGATGCGGCTGCCCGACCCCTCCGGCGGCTCGATCACCATCGAGCGCCCGTACCTGCCGTTCACCCCCACCGAGTTCGCCCGGGCCCGGGCGCTGGTGGAGCTGGACGCCCGGCTGGGACCGCGCGTGCCGGCGCAGGGGGACGTGCTGACGCTGCCGGAGGGCAACGAGATCACCGTCCGACGGGCCGGCCCCGCCGATCTCGCCGCCGCCCGCGAGATGCACGGGCGCTGCTCCCCCGCGACCCTGTCGCTGCGCTACCACGGCCCGGTCGGGGACGCCGACCGCTATCTGCGGCACCTGCTGAGTCCGCGCTTCGGCCGCACCCTGGCCGCCTGCACCGCCTCCGGCCGGCTGGTGGCGCTGGGCCACCTGCTGTGGGACGGTGAGGAGACCGAGGTCGCGCTGCTCGTCGAGGACGCCTGGCAGCGCCGGGGCGTCGGCGGTCTGCTGCTGGACAAGCTGGTGGCGCTGGCCGCGGACGCCGGCTGCGAGAGCGTCTACGCCGTCACCACGTCCTCCAACACCGGCATGGTCGCCGCGATGCGCGCCCTGGGCCTGCCGCTGGACTACCAGATCGAGGGGGGCACCCTCGTCGTCACCGCGCGACTCGCCCCC
>NZ_JBFAPH010000663.1:0-1073 GCF_040675635.1 Streptomyces sp. NPDC049577 | reverse complement strand
GCACGGCGATCCAGCGCACGCCGCGCAGCCAGGTGGCGGCGACGAAGCCGGCCAGGTCGGTGGTGGCACCGCCGCCCACGCCGACGACGACGTCGGTGCGGGTGAAGTTCGACTGGCCGAGCGCCTTCCAGCAGTAGGCCGCGACCTCGGCGGTCTTGGCCTCCTCCGCGTTGGGCACCTGGATGGCGATGGCCTCGTAGCCCTGGGCGGCGAGGTCCTCGCGCAGCGCCTCGCCGGTGGCGGCGAGCGCCTCGGGGTGCAGCACGGCGACCCGCTTGGCGGCCGTGCCGATCAGTCCGGGCAGCTCGCCCAGCAGCGCGCGGCCGACCAGGACCTCGTAGGGCTCGGTGCCCGCGCTGCCGGCGACCTGGATGCGGGTGGGGGCGTCGGTCATGCGTTCCTCACTGCGTGATGTCTCGTGGGTGGGCCCCGGAAGCCGGCGCCGGCAGCTCCAGCGCCTCCATCACCGCGTCGGCGACCTGGGCCGGGGTACGACCGCCGGTGCCGACGACGACACGGGCGACCTCGGTGTAGAGCGGGCGGCGCTGTTCCATCAGTTCGCGCCAGCGCTGCCGGGGGTTGACGGCGAGCAGCGGCCGGGGCGTGTCCAGGCCGACGCGCCGCACGGCGTCGGCGAGCTCGACGTCGAGGAAGACCACGGGCAGGCCCTTGAGCAGGGCCCGGGTGGAGTCGTCCATGACGGCACCGCCGCCGAGGGCGAGCACGCCGGAGTGCTCGGCGAGGGCCGTGCGCACGGCCTCCCGCTCCAGCGCGCGGAAGTGCGGCTCGCCCTCGTCGATGAAGATCTCCGGGATGGGCTTTCCGGCGACCTGCTCGATGTCCGCGTCGGTGTCCCGGTAGCCGGTGCCGAGCCGTCGGGCGAGCAGGGCGCCGATGGTCGACTTCCCGGCCCCCGGGGGGCCGACGAGGACGACGACGGGGGTGGTCACTTGATCGCCAGGTTGTCGAGGTAGCTGTGGATGTTGCGGCGGGTTTCGGTGACGCTGTCGCCCCCGAACTTCTCCACCACCGCGTCGGCCAGCACCAGCGCCACCATCGCCTCCGCCACGATC
>NZ_JBFAPH010000662.1:0-1081 GCF_040675635.1 Streptomyces sp. NPDC049577 | reverse complement strand
CGCGAGGCCCTCATGAGGTCCAAATGATCAGGATTCCCCGCTTCCGGAACATCGCGATCCCCATCGTGGGCGTCCCGATGTCGATGGGCGGGTAGTCCTCGTGCGGCCAGACCTTGGTCAGGTCGAACGGGTTGAACCGGTAGTCCGCGGCGTCGGCGTAGGGCATGACCTGCACCTGGAGGGTCCAGGAGGGGTGGTCGCCCTTTTTGATCGACTCGTGGAGGTCGCGGATGTGCAGGTCCGGGTCGGCGGCGGCCGCGGCGGCGGCCTCGTCGTTGGTGAAGTTCCGGATGCCCTGGTCGGTCTTGAAGTGGTATTTCACCCAGAATTTCTCCCGGGCGGCGTTGTACCACAGGAAGGTGTGGCTTCCGTAGCCGTTCATATGGCGCCAGGAGTACGGCGTTCCGCGGTCGGACATCAGCAGCGTGACCTGGTGCGCGGATTCCGGTGACAGCGTCCAGAAGTCCCACTGCATGTTGTGGTCGTGCAGGTGGTTGTCGGCGCGCCGCTTCTGCGAGTGGATGAAGTCGGGGAATTTCTGCGGGTCGCGGATGAAGAATATGGGCGTGTTGTTGCCGACGATGTCGTAGTTGCCCTCTTCGGTGTACAGCTTCACCGCGAAGCCCCGCGGGTCGCGGACGGTGTCGGCGAAGCCGAGCTCGCCGGCGACGGTGGAGAAGCGCAGGAAGAGCTCGGTGCGCTTGCCCCGCTTGAAGACGTCGGCCAGGGTGTACTGGCTGACGTCCTCCGTGATCTCCAGGACGCCGTAGGCCCCGCCGCCCTTGGCGTGCACGACCCGCTCGGGCACGCGCTCGCGGTCGAAGTGCGCCAGTTTCTGGATGAGGTAGTGGTCCTGCAGCAGCAGAGGGCCGTTGGCGCCCACGGACTGGGAGAACTCGTCGCTCGGTACCGGGATACCGCTGTCGGTGGTCGTCACCGGGCGGCTCTGGGTCATGGAACGTTCCCTTCGTACGGCTGGGGAGCTGTTCGGTCACGGGGAGCGGCCCGGCCCCCGCGGGGGCCGGGCCGCCGGTGCCAGCTAGGAGAGTTCGGCGCGGATGAGCCAGTTGCGGGCCACACC
>NZ_JBFAPH010000661.1:0-1131 GCF_040675635.1 Streptomyces sp. NPDC049577 | reverse complement strand
TAAGAGGTCGTTTTCGCCTGTCTCGGGTCGTTATCGACTGATTGATGGACGGTGGAATCGTGGTGCGGGAGAGGAGGTAGGTGCGGTTGTGATCGATGAGGCCGGAGGGGTGACGGACGAGGCGAGGGGTGGCTCGTTCCTGTCTCATTCCAAGATGCCCGGCTTTCAAAGGTGTGCGCTTCCGTCGTCATCGCCGCACGCCTGGGCACATTTGGTCTGCGGCGGTACGCCGGATGCATGGCGAAGCGACGTCCGTATCCGAGTGATCTGTCCGATGACCGCTGGGAGTTGATCGAGCCGGTGCTTGCAGCCTGGCGTTTCGAGCGCCGTGGCAGGGCCCTGGACTTCGGCCGGCCGCCGGAGCACGACCTGCGCGACATCATGGACGCGATCTTGTACGTCGACCGGACCGGGGTGCAGTGGCGCTACCTCCCGCACGACTTCCCGCACTGGAACACGGTCTACGGCTACTTCGCCAAATGGGCGGACGAGGGTGTGTTCGCCCAGCTCAACGGCCTGCTCCGGCAGCTGCTGCGGGAGAAGGAGGGTCGGAACGGCGAGCCGTCGGCCTGCGTGATCGATGCTCAGAGCGTCAAGACCTCCACCAGCGTCCCGGCTGCCGGCCAGGGCATCGACGCCGCAAAGAAGATCGTCGGCAGGAAACGGAGCATCGTCATCGACACGCTCGGCCTGCTCCTCGCCGTGCTGGTCACCGCGGCGAGCGTGCAGGACTCCATCGCCGGCACCCGGCTCTTGGACCAGGTCGCCGCCGACCACCCGGGCATCCGCAAGGTCTGGGTCGACGGCGGCTACCGCCAGCACCTCGTCGAACACGCCGCATCCCTGGGCATCGACATGGAAATCACCGCCCGCAAGCCCGGGACCAGGGGATTCACTCCGATCCCGAAGCGGTGGGCAGTCGAGCGGACCTACGGCTGGCTGATGCTCCACCCGGCGCCTGGCCCGCGACTACGAAACCCTGCCCACCCGCTCCGAAGCCGTGATCCACATCGCCATGACCGACCTCATGGCCCGCCGCCTCACCAGCGAGAACACCATCTCCTGGCGCGACCCGACGAAGGCTACTTAACACCCAATCTCGGGATGAAACATCGGGCGAAAACGACCTCT
>NZ_JBFAPH010000660.1:0-1142 GCF_040675635.1 Streptomyces sp. NPDC049577 | reverse complement strand
GCTCGCCCGTTAGACCCGTCGGGAGCGGCGCCACGGCGCCGCACGGGGCAGGGGAGGACGGGCATGAACGGCATACCGCCGCTCGTCGACCAGTACAGCCGGGGCACCGCCCGGGGCGAGCTGGGGCTGGGCACGTTCGAGAGCCACCTCGGCGAGGCCGCCGGCGCGGCGGGCCCCGCGCCCCCGGGCACCACCTTCTTCGACAGTCGCGCCGGACTCGCCGTGCGCCGCTGGTGCCCGCCCCTGCTGGGGCTGGAGGCGCACTGCGCGCCCGTCCGCTATCTGGCCAGGCGCCGTGAGCTGGGGGCCTACCGGGCGGGAAACCTGCTGCTGCGCGGCGCGGGCATCGGCACGTTCCTGCTGGACGCCGCGGACCCCGCCGCGCTCACCTCGCCCGCCGAGCTGGCCCGCGCCGCCGGGGGCCGCGCCCACGAGGTCGTCCGGCTGGAGGCGCTGGCCGGGCGGGTCGCGGACGCCTGCGACGGAGCCGGGTCCTTCCTCGCCCTCACCGCCGAGGCGCTGTACGACGCGGCGGGCAGTGCCACGGCCTTCGCCTCCGGCGTGGTCTCCTGCGACGGGAGCCCGCCCGGCGCGGCGGAGGTGTGCCGGGCGGCGAGCCGCTGGCTGCGCCGGCGCCGGCCCGGTGAACCGCCGGACGAGCCCGTGCTGGCCCGCCATCTGCTGTGGACCGCCGTGGCCACGGGGCTGCCCGTGCAGTTGCACGGCCCGCGCACCGAGGACCTCACCGGCTTCCTGCGGGCCACCGCCGGTCTGGGCGTCGATCTGATCCTGCTGCCCGGCCCGGGACAGCACCGCGGCGCGGCCCGGCTGGCCGCGGCCTTCCCCCACGTCTACGCGGACGTCGGCACCCGCCCGGAGGAGCCGCTGCGCGAGGCACCGTTCGGCAAGCTGCTGTTCTCCACGGGCGCGCGGGCGCTGGCCGAGCTCTATGTGGTGGCCGCACGGCTCTTCGTGCGGGCCATGGAGCGGCTGATCGGCGACTGGGTCGCCGACGGCTGGTGCCGGCGGGCGGAGGCGGGGCGGATAGCCGCGCTCGTCGCGGCCGGCACCGCGCGCCGGGTCTACCGGCTGGACGCCGCCGCGGGCTGATCCGCGAGCGCCTCGTGCGCCCCGGACGGCGC
>NZ_JBFAPH010000659.1:0-1144 GCF_040675635.1 Streptomyces sp. NPDC049577 | reverse complement strand
GTGGAGATGATGCTCGCCCTCGCCACGCTGCGCCGGTCCGACCCGGTGTTCACCCTCTGGCGACGGCGGATGAGCCAGAACCTGCCGCGCTCCGCACGGCCCCTGCTGGAGCTGGCGCCCGCCACCGGCAAGTCGCCACTGTTCCTGGACCCGCCGAGCCGCGGATTCGACGACGGGCTGGAGCGGATCCTGTCCACCCCCACCCCGTTCGTCCGCAGCCAACTGCGCCGCGTCCACGCCCCCGGCCGCCGCCCGGCCCCGTGGACCCGTCTCCTGGCCGACCAGGACCGGGAAGCCTGGCAGACCCTCGAGGACGCCGTACGGGCGGCGCACGCGAGTGTTCTGGCCGGCTCGTGGGACCGCATACGCGCAGGCTTCGACGCCGAACGCGCCTGGCGTGTCCAGCTGCTGGCCGCTCAGGGCATCCGCGCGACGCTCACCAGCCTCGCCCCCGGAGGACGCTGGAGCGGTACCACCCTCGAATTCGACGACGGCGACTTCGGCGGTGACTTCGGCGCCGACGACTTCGAAGTCGCACTCGACGGGCGCGGCATCATCCTGCTGCCCTCGGTCTTCTGGACCGGGCGGCCCCTGGTCGGCAGATACGCCCACGGAACGTATCTGGTCTATCCGGCCGTGACCCCGCTGCCCCTGCTGAACGACCCCGGCACCGCCGACGCGCTGGCCGCGCTGCTGGGGCGCACCCGCGCCGTCATCCTGGGACAGCTCACCCGGCCACGCACCACCACCGACCTCGCGGGCGAACTCGGCCTGGCCAAGTCCTCGGTGTCCGAGCACGCCAAGGCCTTGCGCGCCGCCCACCTCATCACCGCGCAGCGCGACGGCAAAGCGGTCTGGCACTCCTGCACCCCGCTGGGCCTCGGGCTCCTCTCGGGCCGTCCCGGTACCTAGGGCCGTATGCGCGGATCGCCGTCCACGAGGACCACCTCCAGCGTGCGCGGGCCGTGGACGCCCTCGATCCGGCTCAGTTCGATGTCGCTGGTCGCCGAGGGGCCCGAGATCCAGGTCAGCGGCCGCCCGGGAGCCAGCCGTCCGAGGGCCTGCGCCACCGAGTCCACGACCTGGTCCTCGGTCCGAACGACGCAGACGTGATGGTCCGGCACGAGCGTGATGCGCCGGCGGC
>NZ_JBFAPH010000658.1:0-1148 GCF_040675635.1 Streptomyces sp. NPDC049577 | reverse complement strand
AGAGGCTTTCAACGCGGACACCAGCACCAGTTCCGTCATCGTGCAGTTTCCGCCGCCCGCTCACCTCGTACGACTGGTACAACACTTGGACCCCGTCGAGCGGGTCGCCTGCGCGGTCGCCGCCCGGCGCCCCGGGGACGGCCGCACCGGCGTCCGCCGGTAACGTATCCGGCGTGCACCACATATCCCCCGAACCCGATCTGCGTCACCATGGGGACGCGGAAGTCCGCGGCATGGGCGCGGAGTTGACGGACCTCGCGGTCAACGTGCGGGCCGGCACACCCCCGCAGTGGCTCCGGGACCACGTCGCCGCCTCGCTCGGCTCGCTGGCCGCGTATCCCGACGGGCGTGCCGCCCGGCGGGCGGTGGCCGCGCGGCACGGGCTGCCGGAGGAGCGGGTACTGCTGACGGCGGGCGCGGCCGAGGCGTTCGTCCTGCTGGCGCGTGCCCTGCCGGTGCGCCGGCCGGTCGTGGTGCACCCCCAGTTCACCGAGCCGGAGGCGGCCCTGCGGGACGCCGGGCACACGGTGGAGCGCGTCGTCCTCGACGCGGCGGACGGCTTCCGGCTGGACCCGCGCGCCGTGCCCGGGGACGCGGACCTGGTGATCGTCGGCAATCCCACCAACCCCACCTCGGTCCTGCACCCCGCCCGTACCCTGGCGCGGCTGGCCCGTCCGGGACGGATCCTGGTCGTGGACGAGGCGTTCATGGACGCCGTGCCGGGCGAGCACGAGTCGCTCGCGTCGCGCACGGACCTGCCGGGCCTGATCGTGCTGCGCAGCCTCACCAAGACCTGGGGCCTGGCGGGGCTGCGCGTCGGCTACGTCCTGGCCGCGCCGGACACCGTGGCCGCGCTGGAACGGGCACAGCCGCTGTGGCCGGTGTCGTCGCCGGCGCTCGCGGCGGCGGAGGCGTGCAGTGCGGCGCCGGCGCTGGCCGAGGCCGAGGAGGCGGCGCACAGGATGGCCGCCGACCGGGCCCATCTGGAGTGGCGGCTGGCCGAGTTCGGCCGGGTGACCGTGTGCGGTCCGGCGGCCGGCCCGTTCCTGCTGATCCGGCTGCCGGGAGCGGCGGCGGTCCGCTCCCGTCTGCGCGGACTGGGCTTCGCGGTCCGCCGCGGCGACACGTTCCCGGGCCTGGGCCCGGAC
>NZ_JBFAPH010000657.1:0-1148 GCF_040675635.1 Streptomyces sp. NPDC049577 | reverse complement strand
GCCTCGGCGGCGCCCCGCCACTCCTGGCCGGAGGGGCCGGTGACGAGGGTGAAGGCGTCGTGGAAGAGGTCGTGGACGCCGATGCGCCGGCCCTCGTGGTCCAGCCACAGGTGCGGCGCGCGGGTGCCGGGCCGGGCGTACTGGTCGACGGCCTCGCCGATCACGCCGGTGTGCTCGGCGCCGATCATCGCCGAGGAGCGGTAGCGCTGGGCGAGGATGCACAGCGTGGGCTCCAGCGGGTCCTCCTTCGGGGTCGGCCCGAAGCGGGACTCCTGGCTGCGGACGGTGAGGTCGGCCAGTTCCAGGGCGACGGCGCGGCGCTCGTCCTCGTAGCTGTCGAGCAGGGCGTCGCCGGCCTGCCCCTTGAGCACGGCCGCGAGCTTCCACGCCAGGTTGTGGGCGTCCTGCACGGCCGAGTTGGCGCCGAGCGCGCCGGCCGGTGGCCAGACGTGCGCGGAGTCCCCGGCCAGGAACACCCGCCCGGCACGGTAGCGGTCGGCGACCCCGACGGCCTCCTGCCAGGCGGCCTTGTCCAGGACCTCGACCGGCACGTCCCGGCCGATCAGCCCCTGCGCGGCCTTGGCGCACCGCTCCAGGGTGAAGTCCTCCGGCGACTCCTTCTCCGGGTCGTAGGGGAGGGCCACGCCCCACTGCCCGGGCACGGCGTGGGTGACGAACCCGCCGGCCACCGCGCCCCCGCCGATGATCCAGAACAGTGCCGTCTTCTTGACGATGTCCGACAGGTCGGCCTTGATGACGAAGGAGATGTACGAGCGGAGGACGCCGCGCCCGGTGCGGGGGATGCCGAGGCCCTCCCGGATGGTGCCGCGGTAGCCGTCGCAGGCGACGAGGTACCGGGCGCGGACGGTGCGCCGCCGTCCGGTCGCGCGGTCCTCGGTGACGGCGGTGACGCCGTCGTCGTCCTGTTCGACGGACAGGCACCGGGTGTGGTGCCGGATCTCGGCGCCCTCGGCGCGGGCGGCCTCGACCAGGACCGGTTCGACGGTGCTCTGGTCGGCCATCTCGAACTCGCCGGCGGTGAACTCGGGCAGGGCGCGCGGCGAGTCCTGCTCCATGATCCAGTGCCAGTCGGAGCTCAGGCTCTCGCAGCGGACGACGCCGGAGTCCGCGTCGAAGGGCCGGCCCGC
>NZ_JBFAPH010000656.1:0-1152 GCF_040675635.1 Streptomyces sp. NPDC049577 | reverse complement strand
TCCCGCCGCCGCGAGTGCCGCTCCGCCGGCACTCCACCAGCACTCGAGCGCCATGCACGAGTTTCGACGACGACACGCACGAGAGGGAGCTGGGCTGTGACGCTGCGACGGCGCCTCCGGGAGCTGGCCGGGCCCCTGCTCGGTCAGGTCCTGGAACACCCCTTCTGGGCCGGGTTGCGCGACGGCACTCTGCCGCCGGAGATTCTCTGGCACTTCGCCGAGCAGGACGCCCGCCACACCGTCCCCGCCTACGCGCGCGCCCTCGCCCGTACCGCCGCCCTGGCGGACCGGGACGAGGACGGCGCGCTGCTCGCGGGCGCGGCCCAGGCCACCTTCGCCTCGCTCACCCGGATGCACCGCGAGCTGGCCGCGCTCGCCGGCCGGTACCCCGGCCTCGCGCCGGCCCCCGGGATCACGCCGCCGACGCTCGCCCACACGTCCTTCATGACGGCGGTCTCGGCCACCTCCTTCGGCGCCGCCGTCGGCGGGCTCCTGCCGATGACCTGGTTCCACCAGCAGGTCTGCCGGGACCTGCGCGCCCGCGCGACACCCGGTGGCCGCCACGCCTGGTGGATCGACCAGTACTGCCCCGAGGACGGCTTCCACGGCTACGTCGAGGCCTACCTCACGCTGATCGACGACTTCGGCCGCCGCGCCCCGGACGGCCAACTCGCCGCGCTCACCGAGGCGTTCCTGCACGGGGCGCGTTACGAGCTGGACTTCTGCGAGGCCGCCTGGCAGTCCCGCGGCCCGGCCGGCGAGTGAGGTCCGGCCGCCCTCCACCGCGACCCGCCGGACGGCACTAGGGTGACGGCCACCACACGACGGTGCCCCGGACCGACACCCGGGAGACGGCACCGGAAGCACATCGAAAGGACAGCGGAGAACGTGAGTTCACACGACGACCCGACCCACGGCACGTACGACGACGACGTGCCGGTACTGATCGTGGGCGGCGGCTACGCCGGCCTGGCGACCTCCCTCTTCCTGGCGCACCACGGAGTGCGCTCGTTACTCGTCGACCGCCACCCCGGCGTGGCGATCCAGGGCCGGGCGCGCGGCATCAACCCGCGCACCATGGAGATCTACCGGCCGCTCGGCCTGGAGGACCGCATCAAGGAGGCGGGCCTCGACGAACAGCACGCCCCGGCC
>NZ_JBFAPH010000655.1:0-1156 GCF_040675635.1 Streptomyces sp. NPDC049577 | reverse complement strand
CCTGGAGCGCACCGGCACCCAGCTGGAGTTCGAGGGCTACGCCCAGGAGATCGTCGGCGTGATCCAGGGCGTCATCGTCCTCTGCGTCGTCATCGGCTTCCGCCCTGGGCGGTCCGGCTTTCGCCGCAGGCGGTTCGTCACCTTTGCGCCTCGCGCAGATGTTCGTATTGACGGCTGCCATTCGGGCACTCCGGATAGGCTGGCAGGATGACGCGAGCCGAGCAGCCGACAGTGGACACCTCCACATCCGGCACATCCGGAGCACTGGCCGCGGACTCCCGCGAGCGTGCCGTACGAGCCCTTCTGCGCTTCCCGCCGCTGCGGCGGCTGTGGAACGCCCAGTTCGCCGGTGGCGTGGGCGACTGCCTGTCCGTGCTCGTCCTGCTGCTGTTGTCGCTTCAGGCGGCCGTCGCGGCGGGCTCCTTCGGCGGGGGGTACCGGGGCGCCGCCCTCGCCGTCGCCGCCGTCCTCGGCGCGCGGCTCCTCGCGACCCTGCTCTTCGGCGCGGTCCTCCTCGGGCCGCTGTCGGCCCTCTTCTCCCCCGCCGGTCCGCTCGACCGGCGGTGGACGATGATCGGCGCCGACGGCGTGCGCCTCGCGCTGCTCGCCGTCGCGCCCACCTGGATCGACTGGACCGGGGACAGGGCGCTCGCCTGGCTGCTGATCACGGCCTTCGTCACCGGCGTCGCCGAACGCGTCTGGACCGTCGCCAAGGACGGCGCGGCCCCCGAACTGCTGCCCATGCCGCCGCCCGAGGGCGCGGCGGTGCGCCCCCTGCCGGACCACTACGACGCGCTGCGGCGGCTGTCCCTGCGGACGACCTTCGTCTCGCTGCCCGTCGCGGCGGCCGCGCTCGTCGTGATCACGCTGTTCGGCAACCTCCTCGGCTCCGGGATCGGCTGGTTCCACGCGCACCAGGCGGCGCTCGGTTCGTACCTGGCGGCGGTGCTCTTCGGTACTTCGGCCGTGGTGCTGTACCTCTTCGTCGGGCTGCCGGGGGCGCGCCGGGGCACCGGTGGGAAGGGTGCCAAGGCGAGCGCCGGCGCTGCGGCGGATGCGCCCGGCACGGGCGTCGGCGTGCGCACCGACGCGCCCACGATCGCGCTCACGAGCGCCGTCGAGGCGGGCGCACCGCAAACCGCGCCGCAGTCCGCAC
>NZ_JBFAPH010000654.1:0-1162 GCF_040675635.1 Streptomyces sp. NPDC049577 | reverse complement strand
GCGGCCGGCCAGCGGTCCATCGACCCGAAGCTGGCCCTGGCCGCGTGGGGCGGCAGCGAGAGTCCGCTGACGACGCGGGAGACCGAGGTGCTGCGGCTGGCCGCGGAGGGCGAGGAGGCCGCGGAGATCGCCTCCCGGCTGCATCTGTCGACCGGGACCGTGCGCAACTACCTCACGACGATCGTCACCAAGCTCAACGCCCGCAACCGCGTGGACGCCATCCGGATCGCACGGGAGTCCGGCTGGCTGCTGTAGCGTCTCACGCCCGCAGGCGTACGCGATCGTTGTCGCGCACCGGTGCCACCATGCCCGCGGCGGCCAGATAGGACAGGATCTCCTCCGTCACCTTCGGGGGCAGCGGCAGCGCCGCCGACGCCGCGTGGGGCGTGACGGACCAGGCGAGCATCGCCACCACCCAGGCCGCCTCCGGCCGGTGCAGCAGGACCTGGTGCGGGGAGACCGAACTCTCCAGGGCGAAGCCGGTGTCCTGGACGGTCAGCGAAGCGTCCTCCGGCAGCCGGACGGGCAGCCGTGGCGGGAGCGGCACCGGCGAGAACGAGGCGTCCCGGGCGAGCGGTGAGACCGACAACAGCGGCCCCTTGAGGTCGTCGACGCTGAGCGTGCGCACCACGAGATGGGATAATCGGCTCACCACCGGCATCAGGACCAGGCACGTCGCCGCGCCCGAAGCGGCCTCCTCGGACCGGGAGCCGACGTTCGTCAGCAGGACCGGGCCGAGCTCCATCCGGCGCAGCGCCTCGCGGACCGCCGGGGCGGGACGGTCGATCCGCTCCGCCCCCCAGCGTCCCCTCAGCACGAGCTCGTTCTCGCCCGCCCCGTGTTCGACGACCACGTCTTCGCACAGCGACCACAGGTGCAGCACTCGGTGTGCGGTGCTTATCGACATGGCCCCTTCTCTCCCTGGCTCTGGGACGTGGTCGAGTATGCGACCCTCGTCGTTCTCGATGACAGCCACTCAGTCATGCCCGAGGCGTGAAATTTTCATATCCGTCGATCGGTTCCCGGTGGGGCGCCGGGGTTTCTAGAAGACGGATTTGCGGCTGGGCTCTTCCCGTCGGGTGAGTGCGGCGATGGCGTGGGCGGCGGAGGCGAGGGTGACGTGGCGGTGCCAGCCGCTGAAGGAACGGCCGGCGAAGTCGCG
>NZ_JBFAPH010000653.1:0-1164 GCF_040675635.1 Streptomyces sp. NPDC049577 | reverse complement strand
GGCGATGAAGGTGCCGTGCGCCGGGTAGCAGCCGCCGGAGAGCAGGTCGTGGTTGCCGAAGGTGGAGTACCAGGGGATGTTCAGGCCCGGGCTGGCGAAGTAGTGGTAGAGCGCCCCCTTGGTGACGCCCGCCGCCTCGACGATCTCCTGGACGGAGGTCCGGTCGTAGCCCTGGTCGGCGAAGAGACGGGTCGCGGCGGCGAGCAGCCGCCTCGGCACCGGCCTGGAGCGGCAGTCCGGCCTCGTCCTCGTCGCGATCGTCCCGGTCAATCCGCCACCCGCCCTTCGCCGTCGTGCTCCCGCGCCGCCTCCCGCAGCCGGCGCCGCAGGATCTTTCCGCTGGTGGTCTTGGGCAGCTCCGCCAGGATCTCCACTCCCCGCGGGCACTTGTAGGCCGCGAGCCGCTCCCGGCAGAAGGCAGCCAGCTCGGCCGGCGTCGCCCCGGCCCCGGCGCGCAGGCTGACGTACGCCTTGACGGTCTCGCCCCGGTACGGGTCGGGAGCGCCGACGACCGCGGCCTCGCGGACGGCGGGGTGGGCGTAGAGTACGTCCTCGACCTCCCGCGGCCAGACCTTGAAGCCGGAGGCGTTGATCATGTCCTTCTTGCGGTCGACCACGTACAGCCAGCCCTCCGGGTCCATGAACCCGATGTCGCCGGTGCGCAGTTCGCCCCCCGGCAGGACCTCCGCGGTCGCCTCCGGGCTGCGCCAGTAACCGGGCACGATCTGGGGGCCGCGGACCAGGATCTCGCCCTGCTCGCCGAACGGCACCTCCCGGCCCCGGTCGTCGACGATCCGCACCAGCGTGTCGGCGCCCGGCAGGCCCACGGACAGCGTGCCGGAGCGCGGATCGAGCGGCGCGCGTCTGCCGCGCGGGACGTTGGCGCAGGTGGCGGTGGACTCGGTGAGGCCGTAGCCCTGGTGCAGATACCGGCCGAAGTCCGCCTCGAAGCGCTCGACCAGGGCCGGCGGCAGCGGCGCGCCGCCGGAGGAGATCAGCTCGAAGGACGCGAAGTGCTCGGGACGGGCCTCCGGCCGGGCCGCCAGCGCCATGAAGGCCGTGGCGGGGCCGAGCGTGTACGCCGGCCGGTGCTCCAGGAAGGCGTCGAGGACCACGCCCGGGTGGAAGCGGTGGGCGAGCGCCAGCGTCCCCGCGTTGGCGAGG
>NZ_JBFAPH010000652.1:0-1186 GCF_040675635.1 Streptomyces sp. NPDC049577 | reverse complement strand
TTCGTCCGCGCGGGGCTCGCGGCGGGGGAACCGGTGGCAGTGGCCGTCCCCGGGGACAATCTGAAGCTGCTGCGGGGGGAACTGGCCGAGGATGGCCGGGCGGTGCGCTTCATCGACATGGAGGAGGCCGGCCGCAACCCCGGGCGGATCATCCCCCGCGTGCTGCGCGCCTTCGCCGACGCCCACCCGGAGAAGCGGGTGCGGATCATCGGGGAACCGGTCTGGGCCGGCCGTTCGTCCGCCGAGTACCCCGCCTGCGTGCAGCACGAGGCCCTGATCAACCACGCGTTCGCCGGACGGCGGGTCACCATCCTGTGCCCGTACGACGCCACCAGGCTCGCACCCCAGGCGCTGGCGGACGCGTACGCCACGCACCCCGTCGTCATCGACGACGCCGGGGAGCGGTCGAGCCGCTGGTACGCCCCGGACGAGATCATCGCCGGTTACAACCGGCCGCTGCCGCCGCCCGGGGTGCCCGTGGTGCGCTTCGACTTCGACCGGGCGCTGCTGCCGGACGTCCGGCACTTCGTCACCGACCGGGCCGTCGCGCTGGGCCTGTCCCCGGACCGCCGGGAGGACCTCGCCCTGGCCGTGGCGGAGCTGACCACCAACAGCGTGGTGCACGGCGGGGGAACCGGGACGGCGCGGGTGTGGGCCGAGGAGGAACATCTGGTGTGGGAGGTCGAGGACCGGGGGCATCTGGGCGATCCGCTGGCGGGCCGCCGTCCGCCCCCGCCCGACCGGCCCGGCGGCCGGGGGCTGCTGCTGGTGCACTGCCTCAGCGACCTCGTCCGCACCCACACCGGGCCCGGCGGCACCACGACGCGCTGCTATCTGCGGCGCTAGACCGAGCGTCCGCCACCCGCACACTGGCCGAACGCCGTGAGGCCCACCCCGCCGGGGGTGGGCCTCACGTGCTGGTGCGCCACCAGGGACTCGAACCCCGGACCCGCTGATTAAGAGTCAGCTGCTCTAACCAACTGAGCTAGCGGCGCGTCAGCAATATTAGCAGCTCAGAAGGCTGGCGATGGCCGCCCCGGGGACGGGCGGAAGAGCGGCCGGACGGCAACCGCCGGGCCGTCCGCTCGTTGACCGGTTGCCATGAGACTGTCCGCACTGGCCCTCGCCGCACTCTGCGCCGTCCTGCCGTCCGGCGCCCCGCCCGCCGGCGGTCCGCCGCGCGTGC
>NZ_JBFAPH010000651.1:0-1188 GCF_040675635.1 Streptomyces sp. NPDC049577 | reverse complement strand
GTCTGCCCCGCGCAGGCGGCCCCGCTCCCGACGGGCCCGGGGGCGACGGCCCCGTCAACGGCCCGGCCCGGCCCCGTCCCGACGCCGCGATCCCCGGCGATTCCGCCCCGCACGCTCCGAAGGAGGCCCCGTGATCCGGTTCGAGCAGGTGTCCGTCGTGTACGACGGCGCGGGCGAGGCCGCGCTGCGGGATGTGGATCTGGTCGTGCCCGAGGGCGAGCTGTGTCTGCTCGTCGGGCCGTCCGGTGTCGGCAAGTCGACACTCCTCGGCGCGGTCAGCGGGCTCGTGCCGCACTTCACCGGCGGCACCCTGCGCGGCCGCGTCACCGTCGCCGGGCGCGACACCCGTACGCACCGGCCGCGCGAGCTCGCCGACGTCGTGGGGACCGTCGGGCAGGACCCCCTGGCGCACTTCGTCACCGACACCGTCGAGGACGAGCTCGCCTACGGCATGGAGTCGCTCGGCATCGCGCCGGACACCATGCGCCGCCGCGTCGAGGAGACGCTGGACCTGCTGGGGCTGGCGGACGTGCGCGACCGGGCCATCGCCTCGCTCTCCGGCGGGCAGCAGCAGCGCGTGGCGATCGGCTCGGTGCTGGCCACGCACCCGAAGGTGCTGGTCCTCGACGAGCCGACGTCCGCGCTGGACCCGGCCGCCGCCGAGGAGGTGCTGGCCGTGCTGCAGCGGCTCGTGCACGACCTCGGCACCACCGTGCTGCTCGCCGAGCACCGGCTGGAGCGCGTGGTGCAGTACGCGGACCAGGTGATCCTGCTGCCCGCGCCCGGCGCCGCCCCCGTCGTCGGCGGGCCGGCCGAGATCATGGCCGTCTCGCCCGTGCACCCGCCGGTGGTCGAGCTGGCCCGGCTCGCGGGCTGGTCGCCGCCGCCGCTGTCCGTGCGCGACGCGCGTCGCAGGGCCGCGCCGCTGCGGGAGCGGCTGACGCCGCTCGTCCCGGACGCGCCGGCCCCCGTCGACGCCCGCCCGCCGGTGCTCACGGCGACCTCGCTCGCCGTGCGCCACGGGCAGGTCGAGGCCCTGCGGGACGTCGGGCTGTCCGTGCGCCCGGGCGAGACCGTCGCCCTGATGGGCCGCAACGGCGCGGGCAAGTCGACGCTGCTGCGGACGCTCGTCGGCATGCACGAGCCGGCGCGCGGCACCGTACGGGTCGGCGGCGCCGAGCCGCACCG
>NZ_JBFAPH010000650.1:0-1208 GCF_040675635.1 Streptomyces sp. NPDC049577 | reverse complement strand
GGGCTGCCCTCCACCTCGGTGCCCGTCGCGGTGCGCCACGCCGTGCGGTAGGCGGCCTCGGCCGCTTCCAGCAGGGGTCCGGCCGGGGCGGTGGCACACCAGCAGGTGGGGAAGCCGATGCGCAGATAGGCGAGCTCCACGAGCCCGTTGCCGAGCGCCGCCTGCTCGAAGTCGACGAACCGGATGCCGGTGGGGGTGTGCAGGTCGTTGCCGGGGCACGGGTCGCCGTGCAGCAGGGCCCGGCCGGGCAACCGGGCGAGGCGCTCCAGGAGGGCGTCGAGTTCGGCGCGGACACCGTGCGGGAGCGCGGCTTCCAGGGTGCGGGCCAGGCCGAGGAAGGCGTCGGCGTCGCGCGGTGCGGGACCGGACCACGCGGGCAGGAGGCCGGTGGCGTCGGGGCCGCCGGCCGCGTGCAGGCGGGCGAGCGACGCGGCGTAGCCGATCAGCCAGTCGTCCGGTGGCGTCCGGTGCTCCAGGTGTTCGAGGACCAGGAGGCGGTCGCCCGCGGCGGTGGCCAGGAGCCGGGGGACGACGGGCGGGTCGACGCGGGCGGCGAGGCGCAGGGCGGCGACCTCGCGGGCGTAGCGCTCGTCCGCCTGCGCGCCGGCGGCCAGTTGTTTGACGACGACGGGTGTGCCGGACACCTCGACGCGCCACACATGGGAGCGCGGGCTGCTGTCCAGCGGCAGGGCCCTGCCGGGCGGGCCCAGTACGGCGCGCAGCTCTTCCGGCCACGGAGGACGTCTGACGGTGGGTATTCGGGGAACGCGCTGCATGACCACCTTCCGAACACGAGGCTGGAGGAGGCATCATGGCGCAGATCGAGGAGTCCATCGAGGTCGCGGTCCCGGTCCGCATCG
This sequence comes from Streptomyces sp. NPDC049577, assembly GCF_040675635.1. Classification (NCBI taxonomy): domain Bacteria; kingdom Bacillati; phylum Actinomycetota; class Actinomycetes; order Kitasatosporales; family Streptomycetaceae; genus Streptomyces; species Streptomyces sp. NPDC049577. The sequence continues at coordinate 348 of NZ_JBFAPH010000650.1, read as the reverse complement.
CGTACGACCAGTGGACGCAGTTCGAGGAGTTCCCCCGGTTCATGGAGGGTGTCGTGCGCATCGAGCAGCGCACGCCGACGCTCACGCACTGGGTGACGAAGACGGACGGCGTCGAGCGGGAGTTCGACGCCGAGATCACGGAGCAGATCCCCGACGAGCGGGTGGCGTGGACGACCGTGGCCGGTGAGGTGCGGCAGGCCGGGGTGGTCACCTTCCACCGGCTGGACGACGCGCGCACCAAGGTGATGCTGCAGTTCGACCACGAGCCCGAGGGGTTCGTCGACACCGTCGGCGACAAGCTGGGGTTCGTGCGGCGTCAGGCCAAGGGGGATCTGGAGCGGTTCAAGT
>NZ_JBFAPH010000649.1:0-1212 GCF_040675635.1 Streptomyces sp. NPDC049577 | reverse complement strand
GGTGCGCACCCCGTCGGCACGGGGCCGCCCGTCGACGTACTCGTCGTAGTCCCGCACGGGGTCGAACGGGCGGAACCCGGGCCCCTCACGGTCGCGTAGATAGGCGTCGAACATCTCCTTCCAGGCCGCGGCGTGCACCGTGGCCGTGCGCGTCAGCACGCCGTCGAGATCGAACAGACAGGCTTGGACATGATCGGGAAGGCCGAGACTCATCACGTGGCCCATGTTCCCCGGCATTTCGCGGACATGCGGGGTGAGCAGGGGCGAATGCCCCCGATGGGGGCGCGGGGCGGCCGAATTCCCGCTGCCGGGGCGTGCAACCGCGCGGTGAGGTGAACGGTCTTACCGTTCATGACAACCACACCGCGCACGAGAGTGCTGCGCCGTCTCGGCGTGCTCGCCGGGGCGGTGGCGCTGACCGCGCCGCTGACCCTGGCGATGGGCGGCACCGCCGAGGCCGCCACGCCCAACACCGGCAAGAAGTGCCCCACGAACAAGGGCCGGATAGCCTGCGTCGACCTGACCCGGCAGATCACCTGGATCCAGGACGGCTCAAAGGTCAAGTACGGACCCGTGCACATACGCTCGGGCCGCGACGGGTACGAGACGCGCACCGGTTTGAAGAAGATCTACTGGCGGCACAAGGACCACTGGTCCACGATCTACAACGTCGCCATGCCCTACAGCCAGTTCTTCGACGGCGGGCAGGCCTTCCACGCCATCAGCGGCAGCGTCTACTCCCCGCCCGGCTCGCACGGCTGCGTCAACATGCGGCTGAACGACGCCAAGGCGTACTGGAACCTGCTGCGCAACGGCGACGACGTCTACGTCTACGGCCGCAAGCCCGGCACCTGACCGCCCCCGTGACCGGCCGTCCGGTACCGGGAGTTCCGCGGGACGGTTCCCCCGGTACCGGACGGCCGGGTGCGTTAGGGTGGCGGAACATCAGGTCATCAGACGACTTCGAGAGGGGACGGGCATGACGCTGCGGCCGGTCGACCGCCGCTCGGCCGTCGAACGCGCGACCGCACAGCTGCGGGAACGCGTCGAAAGCGGCGACTGGCCCGTCGGCGGCCGCATCCCCAGCGAGCCCGTGCTGGCCGAACAGCTGGGCGTCGGCCGGTCCGCCGTCCGCGAGGCCGTCCGGGCGCTGACGCACGTCGGCATGCTGGAGCCCCGCCAGGGTTCGGGCACCTACGTCCTGCAGTCGGC
>NZ_JBFAPH010000648.1:0-1214 GCF_040675635.1 Streptomyces sp. NPDC049577 | reverse complement strand
GAGCCGATCGAGGAGCTGGACGGCGACGAGGCCGGCGCGCTCGCCTCCGGCGTGGTGCGGGCCTTCCGGGCGTACCAGAAGCGGCTGGCGGCCGCCGCCCGCACCCGCTGCGAGGAACTGGACCGGCTCTCCGCCCAGGCCGTCGCCGACGCCCGCCGGCTCGCGCCGCTGCGCGCGGAACACCACCGCGTCGCGGGCCTGGCCACGCTCGCCGCCGGCACCTCCGCGCGCAACGAACGCAAGATGCGTCTGGAGTCCTATGTCCTGGCCGCCCGGCTCGAACAGGTCGCGGCCGCCGCGACCGCCCGCCTCCGGCGCATGTCGGCCGGCCGCTACACGCTCGTGCACTCCGACGCCCGCGGCAGCGGCCGCGGCCGCTCCGGCCTCGGGCTGCACGTGGTCGACGCCTGGACCGGCAGCGAGCGGGACACCGCCACGCTCTCCGGCGGCGAGACCTTCTTCGCCTCGCTCGCCCTCGCCCTCGGCCTGGCCGACGTCGTGACCGAGGAGGCGGGCGGCACCCGGCTCGACACCCTCTTCATCGACGAGGGCTTCGGCAGCCTCGACGAACAGACCCTCGACGAGGTGCTGGACGTCCTGGACGCGCTGCGCGAGCGGGACCGCGCCGTCGGCATCGTCAGCCACGTCGCCGACCTCCGGCGGCGCGTCCCCGCCCGGCTGGAGGTCGTCAAGAGCCGGTCGGGCTCGGCCGTTCGGCACCGGACGGGCGCGGCTGCCGGCTGAGGGCGCGCCGGGGGAGCGGGGAGGAGTAGACGACGCTCGTGGTCACCGACCCGAGCGCGCCGATCCTGCCCGCGACCTCCTCCAGGTGACGCATGGACCGCGCCGTCACCTTCAGCACGAAGCAGTCGTCGCCGGTGACGTGGTGCGCCTCCAGCACCTCGGGCGTCGTCGCGAGCAGATCGTGGAACGGCTTGTAGTTGCCGTTGGGGTAGCGCAGCCGCACGAAGGCCAGCACCGGCATCCCCAGCTTCTCGGGATCCAGGACGGCCGTGTACCCGCCGATGATCCCCGCCTCCTCAAGCCGGCGGACGCGCTCGGTCACGGCGCTGGAGGACATGTTCACGGTGCGCGCCAATTCGGCGAATCCCGCACGCCCGTTGTTCTGCAGGGCGTCCAGGATGCGCCAGTCGGTGGCGCGCGCGTCGTCGGGCAGATCGCTCAGCGTGGCCTTGGCCAGGCCCAGGTTGACC
>NZ_JBFAPH010000647.1:0-1215 GCF_040675635.1 Streptomyces sp. NPDC049577 | reverse complement strand
ACGGCCCAACTGGTGTCCCGGAAGAACCGCTTGATCTCCCCGGTGACATAGGGGATGGCGAAGGTGGTGAACTCCACCTCGCGCGTGAGGTCGAACCGGTCGATCGCCTTGATCAGGCCGATCGTGCCGACCTGCACGATGTCCTCCATCTGCTCGGCCCGCCCCCGGAACCGGCCGGCGACGAAACGGACCAGCGAGAGGTTCATCTCGATGAGAGTGTTGCGTACGTACTGGTAGGCGTGGGTTCCTTCCTCCAGAACCGACAGCCGGTCCAGGAACACCTTGGTGAGGGCCCGGGCGTCCCGTGGATTGATGGAACTGATGTCGTCCGCGTTCGGCAGGTCGATTCCGAGGGACTCACACGCCGGGATCACACTCAGTCCGGCCTCAGCCGACCCTGTCACGTCTGTGCTGGTCACGCGCTGCCCTCCTTAGCTCAGCCTGTCAGAGCCGCTTCTGCCCGCCCGACGCCCCGTCATTCCCCGATTCCGCTTTCCGGCCGGAAAATGTGGGTCAGCCGCCCGCGTGCCAGCTGGGGGTGTGTTCGGCGACCGACAGTACGAGGAAGAGGACCAGGTCGAGCGCGCCCAGCACCGTGCCGAGCACCGCGCGGAACCGGCGGACCGTGCCCCGGGCCAGGGCGAGGACACCCAGCACCAGGGCACACGGGCCGAGCACGACGTTGAAGACGAGAAGCCCGACCAGTCCCGCGACGAACGAGGCGACGGCCATGAGATCGGCGTCCCGGCGGGGACCCGCCGCGGACGGCCGACGGGGAGCGGCCCGGGTGTCCTCACGGGGAGCGAGGGTCTCCAGGAGTTTCACGGGGTCTCCTCCAGCAGATGATGCACGGTCAGTGATGCACGGTCAGGTGATTCACGGTCGGCGGTCGCGACGGCGCGCCGTGCGGCGCTCCCGCACGGCGAAGACTCCCAGCCATACGCAGATGACGGCCGCCGAGAGCAGAGTGAGGGATACGGGTATATGGGCGGCCGTGCCCGACAGCACACCGAGCAGGAACAGGGCCGCGACGAGGAACACCATGTCGTCAGTCCTTTCTCCGTGGTTTTCCGGAACACCGCTTTCCGGAAGCGTCTTTCCCGGAGCGTTGTCTCGGGAAGCGGATCCGGGCCCGGCCGGATCCAGAGGATCCTGCCCGGCCCGGCGGTGAACAGTGGGGCCGTGATGGCGCACGTCACCAACCATACCCGCGGC
>NZ_JBFAPH010000646.1:0-1218 GCF_040675635.1 Streptomyces sp. NPDC049577 | reverse complement strand
CCTGGCCGCCGCCCTCGCCACCGGCGCCCGCGCCGGCCACCACGGCGCCCGCCGCCGCCACCGCGCCGAGGCCGCACTCGACCGCCTCCTCGTCGGCCCCGCCCCCGGCGCCCGGGAGCTCACCGTCCACCTGCCCGTCGACCCCCCCACGGCGGCCCGCCCCTACCCACCCGACGACCCCGGCGGCCGGCCCATCACCGTGACCCTCCTCCGAGCCCTCCAGGCCACCCGCGACGCCACCGACTACGCCCGCGCCACCGGCCGCCCCGACGCCTTCACCGCCGCCGTGGAGGCAGGCGTCTGCCAGGAGCTCACCGAAGCCCTGGTCACTCTCGTCAGCGGCTCCGAGGGCATCCGTATCGCCTTCGCCTGGGCCCCCGCCGCCGGCCCGCCCGGCGGCTTCGCCGCCCACCCCGAACCCGTGGACTTCTCACCCGGCGACCTCCCCGCCCTCCGCGACGCCGGCGCCCGCTACGTACGGGACGAACCCCCCGTGACCGTCCGGCTCACCGGCGAGATCGTCCGCATGCGCCGGGAGACCCCCGGCGGCCCCGGCGAGATACGGCTCCGCGTCCTGTCCGGGGCCGACATCCCCGAGGCCCGCGCCACCCTCGGCGAGGACGACTACCGCACCGCCGGCCACGCCCACCTCCTCGGCCTCCCGGTCACCCTCGACGGACGCCTGGAGAGCGGCGACGGCTTCCGCCGCCTGGCCGACGCCGGACACGTCGCACCCGTCCAGGTCGACGAAGCGGAACGGGACCGGCTGCGCAAGGCGCTCCACGAGGACCCCGGCACCTTCGACGACCAGGGCGGGGCCGACTGAGCGGAGTCGCACCGTTTCGCTACCAGGGCACCGGGCTCGGTACGATTCAGGCGCAGCATCCGCTGTCGTATCCCTTGAGTCAGGAGAGACCGGTGTCAGACGTCCGTGTGATCATCCAACGCGATTCCGAGCGGGAAGAGCGCGTGGTGACGACGGGCACTACGGCCGCCGACCTCTTCGCCGGCGAGCGCACCGTCGTCGCCGCGCGCATCGCGGGCGAGCTGAAGGACCTCGCGTACGTCGTCACCGACGGCGAGGAGATCGAGCCGGTGGAGATCTCCTCCGAGGACGGTCTGAACATCCTGCGGCACTCGACGGCGCATGTGATGGCGCAGGCGGTGCAGGAGCTGTTCCCGGAGGCGAAGCTGGGCATCGGTCCGCCGGTGAAGGAC
>NZ_JBFAPH010000645.1:0-1218 GCF_040675635.1 Streptomyces sp. NPDC049577 | reverse complement strand
GGCACCGCGCGCGGGCTGCGGATGGGCACGGCGGCCCTCACCACGCAGGGCATGCGCGAGCCCGAGATGGAAGGTGTCGCGGCGCTCCTCGGCGCGGTGCTGCGCGGCGAGGGGACGGGCGCCGCGATCCGCGGGGCGGTGACGGACCTGGCCGGAAGGTTCCCGCCGTACCCCCGGGCCATGTGATCATTTGCAGATCCTCCGGGACGCAACCGGCAGTGGCGGGCCCCGCGTCTTCATCCGCGTTCACGGAACGGGGGCGGACGAGAATATGGTGTTGGGCTGTGATGTCCAGCGAGACCCCTGGGGCAGCCCGTGCGTGAATACCTGCTGACGTTGTGCGTCACCGCAGCGGTCACCTACCTGCTGACCGGGCCGGTGCGGAAGTTCGCGATCGTGGCCGGCGCCGTGCCGGAGATCCGCGCGCGCGACGTCCACCGGGAACCGACGCCCCGGCTCGGCGGCATCGCGATGTTCGGCGGCCTGTGCGCGGGCCTGCTGGTGGCCGCGCACCTGTCGAATCTCAAGCACGTCTTCGAGCTGCACAACGAGCCGCGCGCGCTGCTCTCGGGCGCCGGGCTGATCTGGATCCTCGGCGTGCTGGACGACAAGTGGGGCGTGGACGCGCTGGTCAAGCTCGGCGGCCAGATGATCGCCGCCGGTGTGATGGTGCTCCAGGGTCTGACGATCCTGTGGATCCCGGTGCCGGGCGTCGGCACGGTCTCGCTCACACCCATGCAGGGCACGCTGCTGACCGTCGCCCTGGTGGTGATCACCATCAACGCGGTGAACTTCGTCGACGGCCTGGACGGCCTGGCGTCCGGCATGGTGTGCATCGCCGCCGCCGCGTTCTTCCTCTACGCCTACCGGCTGTGGTTCGGCCACAATCTGGAGGCGGCGGCGCCCGCCACGCTCTTCGCGGCCGTGCTGATGGGCATGTGCCTGGGCTTCCTGCCGCACAACATGCACCCCGCCCGCATCTTCATGGGCGACTCCGGCTCCATGCTCATCGGCCTGGTCCTCGCGGCGGGCGCGATCTCGGTCACCGGGCAGCTCGACCCCGACGCGCTGGCGCTCTTCGAGGGTTCCGAGCGGGCGGCCGTGCACGCCACCGTCCCCGTCTACATCCCGCTGCTGCTGCCGCTCACCGTGATCGCGGTGCCGGTGGCCGACCTGCTGCTCGCGGTCGTGCGCCGCACCTGGAAGGGCCAGTCGCCG
>NZ_JBFAPH010000644.1:0-1225 GCF_040675635.1 Streptomyces sp. NPDC049577 | reverse complement strand
GTGCTGCGGCTGCTGGCCGACGAGGGGCTCGGGTGCGAGGTCGCGAGCCCCGGGGAGCTCGCGCTGGCGCGCGCGGCGGGCCTCGCGCCGGAGCAGGCACCGACGAACCACCACGTGCCGGAACCGCTGCCGCCCTCGTCCTTCTTCTCCGACTCCTTCTTCTCCGCCGCCGCGGAGGAGGCCGCGTCCGGCTTCGGGCCGGTGGCGGCCAGCTGCCCGACGAGGTCGGTGCCGGCGAAGTCACGCGGGTTCGCACCGGCCGCCTGCGCGGCGAGGATCAGCTTGGCGAGGCTGCCGGGCTGGTCCTTGGCCCAGTCCAGGGCCTTGCTGTCCTTCGACTCCAGCCACTTCAGCGGCTTCGCGGCCGCCTCCCGGTGACCGCCCGCGGCGAGCGCGAGCGTGGCGTCGGCGGTCGTACCGAAGTCCGGGCCGGCCGGGGCGCCCGGCATGGCGGACTTCAGCTGCCCGCCGTTCGCGTCCAGCTTCCGTGCCAGGTACGCGGCCACGGCGTCCGCGGCGGCCGCCGGGTCCTTCGGCTTCGAGGTGTCACCGTCGGCACAGTCGAGCGTCTTGACCGGCTTGTCGGCCTTGTCGGCCTTGCCGGTGTTCACCCGGAAACCCTTGCCGAGCGCGGCCAGCGCGGCCGCGGCCGAGGCGAGGTCGTTGGGCGCCAGCTCGTTGTTCTGCGGCATGTACGCGAACGCGCCGCGCTCGTCCTCCTTCTTGTCGCAGCCGAGCTGGAAGGAGAGCAGCGCGTCGTACGGGCTCTTGCCGCTGCCGGCCGTCGCCTTCGCCGGGTCCTGGCCGGCGGCGGCGTACGCGCCGATCGCGATCGCGGTGGAGTTGGCGTCGCTGGGGGAGCCGGGGTTCATGCCCCAGCCGCCGTCCTGGTTCTGCGCCGACTTCAGCCAGGCCAGGCCCTTGGTCACGGCACCGGCGTGACCGCCTGCCGCCGCCAGGCCCTGCACGGCGGCCGCGGTCGCGGCGGTGAACTCGCCCGCCTTGGCATCGCAGGGCTTGGCGGTGTCGGCCCGGTACGCGGCGAAGCCGCCGTCCGCGCACTGCTGGCCCGCCAGCCACTCCACGGCCGCCTTGGGCGGCGTGACACCGACCGCGCTCTGCGCGGCGAGGGCCAGCGACTGCCGGAAGACACCGTCGAACTTCGGGTCCTTGGTTCCGTAGAGCCCCTGGGTGGCGGCGGGGGACGGCGACGCGTCGGGCGCCA
>NZ_JBFAPH010000643.1:0-1229 GCF_040675635.1 Streptomyces sp. NPDC049577 | reverse complement strand
ATGGGCGATCGAGACCGCGTTGTAGACATCGGTGAGCCGGTCGACGCGGGGGAGCCCGGCCTCCAGCCGCCGCAGCAGGGCCTCGGCGCTCGGGCGGGTGCGCTGCGGCTTCATCCCGGCCGACCGGAAGGCGTCACGCCAGGCGGCGAGATGCGGATGCTCCTCGACGGGCATGCCGCCGAAGGCCGCACGGGCGCTCGCCTCGGCCGCGGTCAGCAGCTTCTCGCTGGCGGCGTCGCTCGGTCCCGGGCGCAGCCCCTCGGCGACCAGCAGCAGAGCACGGTAGTCCGGGCGGAGGGCGGTGACCTCCGGGTCGATCGTGGCGGCGCCGAGCCAGGTCTCGGTGCCGGGTGCTTGGGTGGTCACGGCTCTCCTGAGGGTCACTGGACTGTACTGGCGGATCAGTATATTGAACTCCGCTGCCGTGTCGATCCCGGCGGGTCGATCGATTCCGTGTCCGGGAAGCCGCCGGGCGCATGTTCTACTTCTGGGGAACAGCAGGTAACCCGTAGAAAAGTGATCCACCCGCCGTGCGACTGAACGAGCTCGACGAACGCATCGTGCATGCCCTGGCCGAGGACGCCAGGCGTTCCTACGCCGACATCGGCGCCGAGATCGGCCTCTCCGCGCCCGCCGTGAAGCGGCGCGTCGACCGGCTGCGGGCCGAGGGTGCCATCACCGGGTTCACCGTCCGGGTCGACCCTGCGGCCCTGGGCTGGGAGACCGAGGGCTTCATCGAGCTCTACTGCCGCCGCAACACCTCGCCCGACGCGATCCACCGCGGACTGTCCCGCTACCCCGAGGTGGCCTCCGCCTCGACCGTCACCGGCGAGGCCGACGCCCTCGTCCAGATCTTCGCCTCGGACATGCGCCACTTCGAGCGCGTCCTGGAACGCATCGCGGGCGAGCCGTTCGTCGAGCGCACCAAGTCCGTCCTCGTGCTCTCCCCGCTCCTGCGCCGCTTCACCTCCGGGGCGCCGTCGTAGGGAGTGCGGGCCCGGTGCGGTCTGGCCCGTCGACGGGCCGCCGCGTCATGGTGGCGCCATGCTCACCTCCACATACGCTCCGGGCGGGCCGAGCCGGCTCGTGCTCGAGACCCCCGACGCCAAGGGCGCGGCGGACTTCTACGGCGGCGTCCTCGGCTGGGACTTCCGGCCCGGTCCGCCGGGCGCGGGCGAGCACGGCTCCTTCCGGCTCGACGGCAGGACCGTCGCCGGCCTCGCCCCGCC
>NZ_JBFAPH010000642.1:0-1239 GCF_040675635.1 Streptomyces sp. NPDC049577 | reverse complement strand
TTCGACCTCTTCGCCGAGCACGCCCGCCAGCTCGCCTTCGGCGGCCGCTACGTCGTCATCACCGGCTGCTACAACGACGTCACCGGCGGCCGCTCCAAGGCCGTCAGCCGGATCGACGAGCACTACACCTGCAACATCCACCCCCGCAGCGCCTACTTCAAGGCCATGGCCGCCAACGGCCTCGTCCCCATGAACGTCGTCGACCTGACCGCGGCCACCATCCCGTACTGGGAACTGCGCGCCCAGTCCTCCCTGGCCACCGGCGTGGAAGACCCCTTCCTCACGGCCTACAAGGAAGGCAGCTTCCACTACCTCCTCATCGCCGCCGACCGCGTCTGACGCGCCCTGCCCGCACGGTGCTCCCTTCGGCCGGCCCCGGACGGGGCCGGCGCGCACCCGTGCCGCACACCCGGCCCGGAAGCGGCCGCTACGAGGCCGGAACGCCCGACGCCGTCTGGATGACCTCTTCCAGGACCTCCCGGGAGCGCAGCAGATCGGCGATGAGCCCGTCGATGCGCCGCCGCTCCTCGGTGAGGTCGGAGACCAGGCGTGCGGTGGCCCGTTCGGACGGGCCACCGTCCACGTCCCGCATGCACGGGAGCAACTGCGCGATCTTCGCGCTGTTCAGGCCCGCGGCGAACAAGGCCTGGACGCGGACGACCCGGTCGACCGCCCACTCGCCGTACTCGCGGTGACCGCCGGGCGTCCGGTCCGCGACCAGCAGGCCCTGCTTCTCGTAGTAGCGCAACGACCGCTCGCTCACGCCGGTCCGCGTGGCCAGTTCCCCGATCCGCACGCCGCCCCCTTCCCAGTCCCCGGCGGGACTTGAACCTGACACCGGTGTCAACTCCTACGGTACGGGCATGACGAACGCACCCACCACGCCCGGCCTCTTCGACCCCTTCCGCCTCGGTCCGCTGCACCTGCCCAACCGCCTCGTCATGGCGCCGCTGACGAGGAACAGGGCCGGCGCCGACGGCGTTCCGCAACCCCTCATGGCCACCTACTACGCGCAGCGTGCCTCCGCCGGCCTCATCATCGCCGAGGCCACCACGCCGAACGCCGTCGGGCAGACCTTCCCCAACATCCCCGCGCTCCACCGCCCGGAGCACGTGGCCGGATGGCGGCAGGTGACCGGCGCCGTCCACGCCGCGGGCGGAAGGATGTTCGTCCAGTTGCAGCACGGTGGCCGGGTCGGCCACCCGGACAACAGCGGACTGACACCCGTCGCCCCCTCGC
>NZ_JBFAPH010000641.1:0-1258 GCF_040675635.1 Streptomyces sp. NPDC049577 | reverse complement strand
CGGAAACGTCATTGTCTTTCGCTCTGAGATGCGTCAAATCTCTATGAAGTCCCAAAGAAGGGCTGATGCACCATTTACGGGGGGATTCTGGAATGTCCGAGAACTCACGGGCCTGGCCCGTCCGCACACGCGGGGAGTTCGACGGCCGGGGGCCGCACGTCACGGTCCTAGGCGCCGGCATGGCCGGTCTGGTGGCCGCTCACGAGCTGGAGCGGCTGGGCTGTCGCGTCCTGGTGCTGGAGGGCTCCGACCGGGTCGGCGGGCGCGTCCTGACGCACCGCTTCGGGAGCGGGCCCGGCGCGCCCTCGGTCGAACTGGGGGCCATGCGCGTGCCGGTCCACCACCGGAACACGCTGGAGTACGTCCACCGCATGGGGCTGGACGACCGGCTCCGCGCGTTCCCGACCCTGCTGTCGGAGGAGAACGCCTTCCTGCGCACGGACGGCGGCTTCGTCCGCGTCCGGGACGCACCCGGCCCGCTGCGCGCGCACTTCCGCGGCGAGCTGGAGCGGCACGTCCCGGACCGGCGCTACGGCGAGGCGTGCATAACCTTCGGGGCATGGCTGACGGCGATCGTCGACGCCATCGCCCCGCCGGAACTGCGGGACGCGCTCCGCGAGGACCTGCGCCGCCAGCTGCTGGACCTGGTGGCGCCCCTGGACCTGACGCCGCACCTGCGCGGCGCCGCCCGCGACCGGGTCGACCTGCACGGGCTGTTCGCCGCCCACCCCGCCATCCGCGCCGGATGCAGCCGCCGGCTGAACGGCTTCCTCGACGACATCCTGACCGAGACCAGTCCCGACCTGCTGTGCCTGGACGGCGGCATGGACCGGCTGCCCCGGCGGCTGGCCGAACAGCTGCGCGACCCGGTGGTCCTGGGCCGTCCGGTCGTGGGCATCGACGTCCGCGCCGACGAGGTGCTGCTGCGCATCCGCTCGGGCACCCGGACGATCCTGCGGCGCACGAACTTCGCCCTCTGCGCCGTTCCCTTCCCCGCCCTGCGGCGGATGCGCCTGACCGGTCTGGACGCCGACAAGGCGACCGTGCTGGGCGAGGTCGTCTACTGCCCGGCCACCAAGGTGGCCTTCCACTGCCGCGAACCCTTCTGGGAGGCGGACGGCATCCACGGCGGCGCCTCCTTCACCGGGGGCGGAATCCGTCAGGCCGCGCTCCAGCTCGCACACGACCTCGATGTCATGCTCCAGGTTCAATAGCGCCACCAGCGCTCCGCGGACCATGTTCATGTCCTCGGCCAGAA
>NZ_JBFAPH010000640.1:0-1276 GCF_040675635.1 Streptomyces sp. NPDC049577 | reverse complement strand
ATAGAACTGGACGTGCACGGCCTCCTCGAAGAGCTGCCGCGAGAGGTACAGGCGCGCTTCGGGGGAGGGGCGCGAGCGGCCCGCGCTGCAGCGCCGGATCGAGGCGGAGGAACTGCCGGTGCGGCTGGTGGGCCGCCGCGACGACGTGCCGGAGCTGCTGGCGACGGCGGACGTGGCGATCCTGCCCAGCCGCTGGGAGGCCCGGGCGCTGCTCGCGCAGGAGGCGCTGCACGCCGGGGTCCCGCTGGTGGCGACGTCGGTCGGCGGCGTGCCGGACCTCGTCGGGGACGCGGCCGTGCTCGTCCCCTACGGCGAGCCCGCCGCGCTGGCGGCGGCGGTGAGCCGGCTCCTGGACGACCCCGTGCGGCGGGCGGAGCTCGTCGCCGCCGGGCACGCCCGGGCGGCGACCTGGCCCTCCGAGGACGACACGGTCGCCAATGTGCTGAACGTCTACGACGAGCTGGCCGAACGCGTGTGATTCCGCCGCGCGCGCAGCGCCAGGCTCAGGGCGAGGACCGTGTCCGGGTCGTCCACGTCCACGCCCAGCAGCCGCGTGATGCGGGCGAGGCGGTCGTAGAGCGTCTGCCGGTTGAGGTGGAGCTCGCGCGCGGTCTCCGCCTTGCGGCCCGCGTGCGCGAGATACGTCTCCAGGGTGGGCAGCAGCGGCGGGCGCGCGGTGCGGTCGTGGGCGAGGAGCGGGCCGAGGACACGGTCGACGAAGGCCGCCAGATCGCCGTGCGAGCGCAGCCGCCACAGCAGGACGTCGACGTCCAGACTCCGTACGTCGTGCCACGCCCGGTCCTGCTCGGGCAGGCCCCGGGCCGCCGTCGCCGCCTCCGCGGCGTGGCGCAGACCCGCGCCGGCCGTGGACCAGCCGGTCGCCGCGCCGACGACCACCACCGGCCGCCGGAAGCCGGCCCGCCGGGCCCCCGCGCGCAGCGCGGCCGCCACGCGGTCGGCCACGGCCGTGCGCTCCTCCTCGTTCCGCAGCCCCACCAGAAGCGGAACCCGCTCTTCCGGCAGCCGGACGCCCAGCAGCACGGGCACGCCCACGGACGCCAGCTCCTTCTGCACCGCGCCCGCCAGGGCGGCCCAGCAGTCGGCCGGCACCAGGTCGCCGCCCATCCGCATCACCACCGGCAGCAACGGCCCGGCGCCCGGCCGGAAGCCGAGGACGCGGGCCTCACCGAGATGACGGGCAAGGCGACCCAGCTCGCCGACGCCCTCCAGGAGGAGCGGGACAAGTCCGCCGGTCCGCTGGTCTCCAAGAACCCCA
>NZ_JBFAPH010000639.1:0-1280 GCF_040675635.1 Streptomyces sp. NPDC049577 | reverse complement strand
GAGCATTTCCGATGCGCCGAGGCGAGCAGCGGATCGGGGCCCAGCGGCCGGGCCGCGCGGCCGCCCGGCCGCCCGGCCGCGGCCAGGACGGCCGGGATGTCGGCGCTGACGTGGTAACCGGGCCCGAGCAGCACGGGGACGAGTACGGCCGCGCCGGTCAGCCCCGACAGCACGTCCTGCGGCCGGGGTTCGGCCAGGCCCAGGAACGCGCACTCCACGCGCAGGGCCGGCCGCAGCGCCCGGACCCGGTCGAGCAGCCGGTGCAGGGTACGGACGCCCGCCGGGTCGCGGGTGCCGTGCGCGACGGCCAGCAGGACGGGCGGCCGGTGGCCCGGCGGACGTCCCGTCACCGGGCGCCGGCCAGGCAGTAGCCGCGCTTGGGCACCGTACGGATCAGCCCGGCGTGCGGGCCCAGCGCCTTGCGCAGCCGGGCGATGGACATCTCCACCGCGTGCCGGTCGGCGGCGTGCCCGTCCGGCCAGGCGCGCCGCAGCAACTCGGCGCGGCTGAGCACGCGCCCGGGCCGTTCGGCGAGGGCGCGCAGCACGGCCGACTGCAACGGTGAGAGCCACACCGGCTCGCCCTCGCAGAACAGCGCATGGCCCTGGAGCGTCAGCCGCCGCGGCCCGGCGCACAGTTCCCAGCGCGCCCGCCGGGGCAGGACCTGCTCGATCGCCCGGACGAGCGCACCGAGCCTGCCGCGTTCCGGACAGTGCACCGGCACGCCCGCCTCGCGCAGCGGCTGCGCGCACAGCGGGCCGACGCAGAAGGCCGGCACGTCGCCGCCCAGCGCGCTCAGGAACCGCTCGCGCTCGCCGGTGGCCGCGGCCGCCTCCAGCAGGGCCACGGCGGCCGGCGCGCTGGTGAAGGTCACGGCGTGCACCTCGGCCCGGACCGTGCTCTCGACCAGCCGGCGCACCGCCTCCGGGTCCTTCGGCGGCCCCCACCGGTACACCGGCACCTCGATGACCTCAGCGCCGCGCTCGCGCAGGGCCGCCGTGAAGTGCTCCAGCGGCGCGCCGTGTTCCTGGACGGCGACCCGCCGGCCGCGCAGATCACGGGCCAGCAGCCAGGTGAGCAGCTCGTGACTGGCCTCGGTGGCCGGGGCGAACGCCTCCGCCAGACCGCTGGCCCGCACCGCGCCGGTGGCCTTCGGGCCCCGGCTGACGACCGTCGCCCCCCGGCACGCCGCGGTCAGCGCGTCGGCCAGGCCCCAGCCCTCGGCGGCGCTCGTCCAGCCGCGCCAGCCCAGTCCCGTCGTGGCGACCACGTAGTCCAGC
>NZ_JBFAPH010000638.1:0-1287 GCF_040675635.1 Streptomyces sp. NPDC049577 | reverse complement strand
GGGCTCGCCGAACTGGATGGTCCATTTCGTCGGCAGCGGCACCATTCCCAGCGGCATCCGCACCGTGCACGCCGCCGCCGACCGGACGCTCGCCCCCTCCGTCGCCGCCGCCCGCGACCTGACCGCGCACGGCGTGCCGCGCGTCCGGCTGTGGCCGCGCGGCGTGGACTCCGAGCGCTTCCACCCCTCCCGCCGCGACCTGGACCTCCGACGCGCGCTCGCGCCCGGCGGCGAACTGATCGTCGGCTACGTGGGCCGCCTCGCCCCGGAGAAGCGCGTGGAGTTACTCGCCCCCGTCTGCGCGCTGCCCGGCGTACGGGTCGTCATCGCGGGCGACGGCCCGCACGCGGCGAGGCTGCGTACCGCCCTGCCCGGCGCGCGCTTCCTCGGCACCCTCACCGGCGACGAACTCGCCCGGATCGTCGCCTCGCTGGACGTCTTCGTCCACACCGGCGCGCACGAAACGTTCTGCCAGGCCGTCCAGGAGGCACAGGCCAGCGGCGTCCCCGTCATCGCCCCCGCCGCCGGCGGCCCCCTCGACCTGGTCGACCACGCCCGCACGGGCCTCCTGGTCCGCCCCCACGACCCCGAGGCCCTCCGCGACGCGGTCCTCACCCTGGAATCCGCCCGCCGCCGCCGGGCCGACTACGGCCGAGCAGCCCGAGCCTCGGTCCTGGGCCGCACCTGGACGGCAGTGGGCGACCAACTCCTGTCCCACTACACGCAACTCCTCCGGAGGGGCCCCACCGGCCGAGACCGCAGGACGCGCTGACGACCGCCCCAGCCTCGCCGGCCGGTGGCCGGGGTGCGGGGTTGGTGCGGTGACGGTCACCGCAGTTCTTCTCCGCCGCGACGGCGGGCAGCGAGACGGCGGTGTCCGGCGGTGCCGTGCCGGCCGATGGCCAGTGGCCGGTGCTTGCGGTGCGGGGTTGCCCGCCGGGCTACGGCTACGGCTACGGCTACGGCAGGAAGCGGATCACCGTACCCGGTACCGCCTGCGCCGCAGCCGCGAGCGCGGGGGGTGGGACCACGCCCACGACCGGGTAGCCCCCGGTGGTCGGGTGGTCGGCGAGGAAGACGACCGGGCGGCCGTCCGGGGGGACTTGGACGGCCCCCAGCACCATGCCCTCACTGGGCAGCTCACCCGCACGGGTGCGCGGCAGGGGCGGCCCCTCCGTGCGGAGGCCGATGCGGTTGCTCGCCGGCGAGACCCGGTACGCGCCGCTCGCCAGCGTGCGCAGCGCACCCGCCGGGAACCAGTCGTCGCGCGGGCCGAGTACGAGCGGC
>NZ_JBFAPH010000637.1:0-1292 GCF_040675635.1 Streptomyces sp. NPDC049577 | reverse complement strand
AGCCCCCGGCCGACCTCCTGGACAAGGGGTGCCTCGCCGTCAAGTGCGACATCACCGACCCGGAGCAGGTCGAGCAGGCGTTCAAGGAGGTCGAGCCAGCCAGCGGCGCATCCACCGCCGGCTGCCGCAGTCGTGCACCAGCAGCGGCCCCCCGGCGCGCACCCCCCTGCGCAGCCACCGGAAGTGCTCCAGCCGCGCCCACGGCCGGTACACGGCGTACGGCACCCGGGCGGGCATCACGGCCTCGCACGCGACGTGGACGTCGCGCGGATCGACCGCCGCGGCCGCCTCGGACCAACGGCGCAGCAGCGTGCTCTTGCCGCTGCCGGGCAGCCCGGAGACGACCACCACCGCGTCGGCGGGGTAGGACAGCAGCGCCGGGGCGCGCTCCCGCCCACGGAAGTCCACCAGCCCGCGCGGGCGCAGCGCCATGGCCGTCCCGCCCGCTTCGTCCATGCCGTCCACCGTCTCCACTGCCGTTCTCCGGGACCCGAATACGCCCAGGGAGACGTCGCCGGGGACCGGCCGGTTCTCCGGGCGACCGTATTCGTGCTGGTCGCGGCGGGGGAGGGGCGTGGGTTTGCGGGCGGGGCGGTGGCGCGGGAGGGTGAGGGAGGAAAGAGGGGCAACCGGGACAGAACCCCGCCAAGGCGTCCTCGGGGCAACAGGCCCCTCGGATGACGGATCCCCCGGAAAGGGAGTGACGCGTGATGACCGCCAAGAACAAGGCCAAGGCGAAGGCCGAACAGGTCAAGGGCCGCCTCAAGGAGACCACGGGGCGTGCCTCCGGCCACCGGCGCGTGGAGGCCGAGGGCCGTCTGGAGAAGGCCAAGGGCGAGCTCCGCGAGGCCATGGAGAAGGTCCGGCACGCCGGCAAGGAGAAGGGCCGGAAATAGTCCCCGGGAGACCGCTCGCCTGGCGTTGTGGATCACGACGAGGCATGATGGATGGCTGCCTCAGGCAACCAAATGGCCCGGACCCAACGCCAGGAGGGGACTTTCCACATGCCGGCCGCCGCCGCACCCACCATGCCCGTAGACGCGCCCGCCGACGCCGGCGGCTTCCGCCACTACGTCGAGACGACCCTCGACGCCCTGCGCGCCGAACCGGACCGGGAGGTCCTGGTCCACCACGAGCGGCGCGTCACCGCGCGCGAGTTCCGTGACCTCGTCCACCGGCTGGCGCGGGCCCTGGAGGAGCGGGGCATCGGCCGTGGCCAGACCGTCACGCTCCTCAGCGGCAACCTCCCCGAGGCCATCGCGGTGCGCTACGCCGCGAACCTCCTCGGCTGC
>NZ_JBFAPH010000636.1:0-1316 GCF_040675635.1 Streptomyces sp. NPDC049577 | reverse complement strand
GCTTCTCGAGATAGTCCGGGGAGCCGTCCGGGGCCGGCCGGCCGGCGGGCGGTGCCGATCCTCTACCGGCACTTCGGCGACAAGGGGGGTCTCTACCGGGCGTTGGCCGTACGGCACACCGACGGGCTGCTCGACGGGCTGCGGGCGGCGCTCGACGCGCCGAGCGGGCGCCGCGAGCGCGTCGAGGCGACCCTCGACACGTATCTGGCCGCCATCGAGGCCCGGCCCCAGGTCTACCGCTTCCTGATGCATCCCGCCGAGGAGGAGGCCGGCAGCGAGCAGGGCTTCGACGTGGGGCGCCACTCCGCGCCGCTGCTGCGCCGGCTCGGCGAGGAGCTCGCGCAGGTCATCGCCGAGCGCGTCGACCTGGGTGAGGAGGGGGAGCAGCTCGCGCGGGTCTGGGGGCACGGCATCGTCGGCATGATGCACGCGGCGGGCGACTGGTGGCTGCGCGAACGGCCCTGCCCGCGCGCGCAGCTGGTGCGGCATCTGGCGGATCTGCTGTGGGGCCGGCTGGCGGTGTCCGGGGACCGCCTGGACGGCCCGGGCTTCTGAGACGGGCGGGGGCTTCGCCCCCGGACCCTCTAGCCCGCCTTGCGCGCGGCGCGCAGGGCCCGGCTTCGGCGCCAGCCGGTGAGACGGTCGAGGTACAGGCCGCCCTCCAGGTGGTCGCACTCGTGCTGGAGGCAGCGCGCGAAGAAGCCCGTGCCCCGCACGCGCACCGGCTCGCCCCGGAGGGTGACGCCCTCCACCACCGCCTCGTCGAAGCGCGGCGTGCCCGCTTCGACGCCCGGCACGGACAGACAGCCCTCCGGGCCGCGGACGGTGACGCCGCCGGTCTCGACGAGCCGGGGGTTGACCACGTGTCCGAGGTGGCGGCGGTCCTCGTCGTCCGGGCAGTCGTAGACGAAGACCCGCAGCGGGACACCGATCTGATTGGCGGCGAGCCCCACGCCGCCGGCCGCGTACATCGTGGCGTACATGTCCTCGACGAGCTCCGCGAGCGCGGGGCCGAAGTCGGTGACCTCACCGCAGGGGGTGGCCAGGCCCGGATCCCCCAGCTTCCGTACGGGCCGCACATGTCCGGAACTGCCGGGTATCGAGCCTCTTCGCATGAGGTCAAGGGTACGTTCCGCGCACTGCGGGTTCGGGCCTCCGGCCGGTTCTCGATAGGCTGATCCCCGACCGATGCCTCCTGGCTGGCGATTCGGCGCGGAGGGGTGGAACTGGGCCAGGGCGAACATGTCCGGGACGTCGGCGACCTTGTGCAGCCCGCTCCCGGTCACGTCGACGGTGCAGCGGTTGACGTCGTTCGG
>NZ_JBFAPH010000635.1:0-1329 GCF_040675635.1 Streptomyces sp. NPDC049577 | reverse complement strand
GGCGATGGCGAGCAGGCGGAGCGGAAGAGCGACGGCCGGCGGCAGGGCGCCGGCGTTCGCTTGGACGAAGAAGAGCCCGAAACTCGCACCGATGATCCTGCCGACCTGATCTTTTGACATGGTCACAGCTTCTAGCCGATATGGATCACGAGAGCAAATCTTCCGGCAAAAGCCGGCACGACGTGGCCCACCCGCCTCCGTAACCCCTGCCGTCACCCGCCGGTTAGCCCTCCGTACCGGTTGACCGCTCAGGGGAGGGGCGAGGCCGTATGGCCAGGAGGGTGAAGGGGACGGACCGGGTCATCATGGCGCCGTTCACGGCGCAGTGGCCGGACGGGCGGTGCGTGCTGGCGTACGCGAAGGACGACGCGATGGCGGTCGTGGCGATCGTGCCGGTGCCGGACGCGCCGCACGGCAGTCCGTCGCTGTGGGAGGTCGCGGCGCGGCACCTGCCGGCCAGCACGCTCAACGAGACCGAGGCGTACGGGCGCTGGCTGCTCGGCACCGGCTGGAGCCTGAGCGTCATGCCGCCGGCGGGCGGGCTCATCGTCAAGGACGAGGGCTGGACGGTCGAGGTGTTCAGGAGCTGTGTGCTGAAGGAGCCGGTCTACGGGTCGGACGGGGTGCACGTCGGGCGGATGGCGTTCGACAATCCGGCCGTCATGGACAAGGCCCGTTCGCTTCTTCCGCTTTCCGCTTCCCGGCCGCACAGCCCGATCGTCTAGCGGCGCCGGCCGCGCCCGGCGGCCACGCCCCGAGCGGCAGCAGCGGGCTGCCGTTGCGGCCGAGCCACGCGCGGTACGCGGCGTTGGTGCGGGCGAGGTCCAGGTACGCGCCGAGCAGGTCGGTGAAGAGCGCGTCGAGGTCGCGTAACGGGAGCGCGCCGGGGCGGGAGGCGAAGGACAGCCGGCAGGTGAGGGGGTCGCCCTCGATGGGCCGGACCACCGTGCCGGCCGTCGCCTCGGTGGTCGGCTGGCAGAGGCGTACGGCCTCCCCCGAGGCGACGAGCTCGCCGGCGGTCGTCGTGTCCCGGACCTGGACGAGGCGCGGGTCGAGGCCGGCGGTGAGGAAGGCGCGGCGGAGCGAGGCCGCCTCGTCGTCGGCGGCGGGGTCGACGATCCAGGGGTCGTCCGCGAGCGCGGCCAGTGGCACGGCCGACCGGCTCGCCGCCGGGTGCGTGACGGCGAGGGCGACGAAGCGCGGCTCGCACGCGACGAGGACGCGGCGTTCGACGCCGCTCGGCACGGACTGGGGAAAGCCGGTCGTCTCCTGGACGAGGGCGACGTCGAGCTGGTTCGTCGCCAGCAGTTGCAGCAGCGTGTGCGAGGA
>NZ_JBFAPH010000634.1:0-1333 GCF_040675635.1 Streptomyces sp. NPDC049577 | reverse complement strand
GTCCGGTCCCGCCCCCGGGTCCAGCACGGCGGCGCACAGCCCCAGCCGGTCCACGGCCAGCAGTACGGCCAGGGCGCGCGGCCCGGGCCGCAGCGCCACGCCCACCACATCACCCGGCCGCAGCCCCCGGGCGTACAGGCCGGCGGCGCAGGCGTCGGCGAGGTCGGTCAGTTGCCCGCGCGTGGCGCGCACCCGCACCGCGCCGGTGCGCGTACAGGTCAGCAGGGCGGGCAGATCCGGCCGCCCGTCGAGCAGGGCTTCGGCACGGTCCACCTGGGCGGTGGCGACCGGGTTGCCGGTGACCAGAGCCCGGGCGGCCGCGACCCGGTCCCGGGCGTCCGGGTGCCCGGCGAGCACCGCAGCCTCCGCCCGGAGCGCCACGTACCAGTGCAGCCAGATCCAGCAGACCCACTTCCACACCTGCTCCGGCTCCGGCGCGACGCGCTCCAGCGCGGCGTTCGCCTCCCCGTGGTGGAGCAGGACCATGGCGTCGAAGACCGCGCCGTGGCCGTAGCGGTGATCCTCCTTGGCGCCCGCCTGATCGGCGACCGCGAGCCAGGAGGCCCGGGCATCGACGTCGCCGCGCAAGCCGTGGATCATCGCGACGGACGCGGCGGCCGGGCCGAGCGAGAACGAGCGCTGCCGACCGCTGTGCTCCCACGCGTCGAGGAAGCGCACGCTGCCGGTGAGCACCTCGTCGGCACGGCCCGCGAAGGCGTCCGCGACCAGCAGCCAGGACGTGGCGTGGTCGCCCACCTCCGCCAACGGCGGTTGGTCCGCGAGCTGCCGTCCCCACCGCCGGGCGGCGGGCAGCTCACCCGCGCCGAGGGCGGTCGCGGCAGCCATGGCGAGGGCGTCGATCAGCTCGTGCGTACGGGCCGGGGTGTTCGGCGCCGGAGTCAGGACGTCGATCCGGGCCCGGGCGGCGGCCGCGGCGGCGAACGTGTCACCGGCCCAGCTCTGCGCGCCGGAGAGCGCGTCCAGCGCGGCGGACCGGGCCACCGGTTCGCCCGTACGCCGGGCGAGTTCGACGGCCCGTTCGGCACACGCGACAGTGTCCGATGCGGTGTTGTCCGTGTCCCCCTGGACCGCGCCGTACGCGTCGGCGAGCACTGCCGCCTCCGCCAGCGCGACGGCCGCCTCGGCGGCCGGGTCGTCGTCACCGGTCAGCTCGCGCGCCTCCGCGAGCAGACCGGTCACCTCTTCCACGGCGGGTATCCGCGTGAACGCGCTGGAGAAGCGGTACGCGACGGTGGCCGCGGCCGCCAGGTCGCGCCCGGCACCGGCGGCGTCCCCGGCCCTGCGCGCGGCCTCACCGGCGGCGCGGTACAGG
>NZ_JBFAPH010000633.1:0-1334 GCF_040675635.1 Streptomyces sp. NPDC049577 | reverse complement strand
TGCTGCTCACGTCGCAACCTCTCGTGGTGGTGGGGGACCGGGCTTCAGGAGATCAGGGAGCGGCCGATGATCTCCTTCATGATCTCGGTCGCGGCCCGCCGCTGGTGGTGCTGGGCGTGCTGGCGGCGGGCGCCTGGGCCGGCCGCGGACCCGCGGCGGGCCGTGCGGCTCCCGGTCCGGCACCGGGCGGGCCGGGGGCCGCGCGGTTGCAGTCCCTGTACGAGTCGCTGGTCCCGTACTTCTCGCTGCCGGGGGACCCGGCCCCGCTGTACGCGCCGGGCGGCCGCTGGCAGCAGGTCGTCGAGGACCACGACTTCGACGCGCACGGACGGCTGGTCGGGCTCCGCCTCCGCTATCCGGCGTACTTCACCGACGGCGAGGAGGAGTCCCGCGCCCGCATCGAGCAGCTGCTGCACGTCAAGGCCGGCCGGGACCGGGAGTACGGGTTCGACTGGGACGAGGAGAACAACCTGCTCACGCTGGGCGTGCTCGATCCGCTGCCGACCGACGTGTGGGCCCAGCGCTTCGTCACCGCGCCGGGCGAGAGCGTGCTCGGCTTCACGGACTTCGCGGCCGTGCCCCGCACCCTGCCGGTGGTGGACGCCCACGGCCGGACCGTCGATGTGCCCCCGGTGGTCTGGCGCACCGGCCCCCGCTCCACCGAACCGCATCTGCTGGTCCTGGGCCAGCCCTCCGCCGGCACCACGAGCCTGCTGCGCTCGATCGCCCTCCAGGCCGTTCCGCTGGGCGACGCGCTGATCGTGGACGGCGGGGGCGCCGGCGAGTACGCGGCCCTCCTCGACCGGGAGGGCGTACTGGGCGTCGAGACCGGCCTCCCCGGAGCACTGGCGGCCCTGGAGTGGGCCGCCCGGGAGACCGAGCGCCGGCTGATGGCCGCGCACCACGCCCGCCGGCGGGGCCGGCCCATGCCCGACGACATCCGCCGCCCCCTGTGGATCGTCGTCGACCGGCCCGCCCCGCTCTGCCACCTCGCCGCCGGCCAGGGCCGGCGCGGCCCGCAGGAGCTGCTCGAGGTGCCGCTGCGGCACGGGCGCCTGGCCAATGTGACGGTCGTGATCGGCGAGCAGCTGGACGCCCTCGAGCTGCTCGCCGAGCCCCTGCGGGGCCAGGCCCGGGCCCGGGTGGTGCTGGGCCGCGTCACCACGGAGCAGCTGCGGGCCGCCCTCGGCACGGCGCCGCACTCGACGCCGGTCGTGGACGTGCCGCCGGGCCGCGGCTACGCGCGGCTCGGCGCGGGACCGGTGCTCCGGCTCCAGGTGCCGGCCACCCCGGACCCCCACGACCCGGACACGCCCGAGGTGCAGCGGCAGGCG
>NZ_JBFAPH010000632.1:0-1354 GCF_040675635.1 Streptomyces sp. NPDC049577 | reverse complement strand
TGGCGCACCTGTGGGTGCTCGCCGCCGTCGTCCCGCTCTCCGGCGCGGCCCTCGCCGGGCTCGGCGCCGCGCTCGGGCTGCTGGCGCCGCGCCAGGAACTCGCCACGCTCTGCGGCCAGTTGGGCATGTCGGCCGCGCTGCTGCTGGGCGTGCTCCCGCCGGCCCACATGCCGGCCCCGATCGCCTACGCGCGCGACCTGCTGCCCTCCACGTACGGCGTGGAGGCGCTGGCCCGCAGCTTCGACGCGCACCCCGACTGGCTGCTGACGGCGGCCGATCTGGGCGTGTGCGCGGCCGTCGGCGTGGCCTCGCTGGCCGTGGCCACCTGGGCGTATCGCCGGGCGGCCGTCCGGTGACGCGCCGCGAGGACGGTCCTGGCGCCCAGGCGCCCGCGCCCACCTGGCACGATGGCAAGGTGACCGCACCGCTGACCCCGCACTCCCTGGACGCCCCCGGCCCCGAGGCCGCCGCCCCCGGCGCCACCCGCGCCGATCTGGCCCGGGGCGCGATCGTCCTCGCGGCGGTCGGCGCCGCCGGGCTGCTCCTCGGCCTGCTCTGGCTCTGGCTGGCCCCGCGCGTACCGCTGATCTCCGACGGCAAGGCGGTCTACCTCAAGAACTCCGAGGGCGAGCAGGCCATCGGCGCCGACGGCACCTTCGTCTTCCTCGGCCTGGGCTTCGGCGTGCTGAGCGCGGCCGCGGTCTATTTCCTGCGCCGCGCGGGCGGCATCCCGATCGTCGTGGGCCTGGCCATCGGCTCCCTGCTCGGTGCGGTGCTCGGCTGGCGCCTCGGCGTCTGGCTCGGCCCCACGGCCGACGTGGCGGCCCACGCGCGCGCGGTCGGCAAGGGCGTCGTCTTCGACGCGCCGCTGAAGCTGGGCGCGAAGGGGGCGCTGCTGGCGTGGCCCCTGGCGGCGATGGCGGCGCACCTGGGCCTGACGGCGTTGTTCACGCCGAGGGATCCGGAACCGGAACTGCTGCCGTGACCGGGAGTGCGGGGGCGAAGCCCCCGCACGAGTCACGCCGGCCGCCGCCCGTGGTTGGCCCGGCCCTTCTTCAGGCGCCAGCGGCGCTTGCGCGTGCGCTTCGACATGCGTTCCCCTCCCCTGGACGAGACCTGTCCTTCACGTCGTAGCGAAGACACAGGTAGGTGTCCAGGGCTCAGCCGCGCGCGATCGGTGCCACCACCGCGCCCGTCAGGGCGCGCAGCGCCTCGGGGGAGAGCTCGACCTCCAGGCCGCGCCGCCCGGCGGAGACGCAGATCGTCTCGTGGTCCAGCGCCGACGCGTCGAGCGCGGCTCGCAGCCGGCGCCGCTGGCCCAGCGGGGAGATGCCGCCGCGTACGTAGCCGGTGG
>NZ_JBFAPH010000631.1:0-1358 GCF_040675635.1 Streptomyces sp. NPDC049577 | reverse complement strand
CCGGGCGTGGCGCCTCATGCCCGCCGCCGGGCACATCCACGTACGTTCCCGGGCGCTGTCCGCCCGGGAGGCGCTGTGGGACGTCACCGTGCTCGCCCCCAACGGGCTGACGTGTCTGACGCTGGAGGGCTGCCGGATGCGCCGCTTCGCCCACGGAGTCCGGGAGCCGGCCCGGCTGTACAGCACCGTCTCGCGTGCCGCGCCGCGTCCCGGCCCGGCGGCTGCGCCGTGTCCCTTCCCGGCTCCCCAGGAGGTCGCCCGGGCCTGTGCGGCGGCGGTGCGGGAGTGCCGGAACGCCGCGGACGAGGACGCCACCGGCCGGCTGCGGGAGCTGACCGCCCACTTCGGCGCGGCCGCCGTCGGCGCGCTGCTCGGCACCGCCGGGCCCGACGTCTTCACCGTGGCCGACCTGGTCGCGGCCGGGGCACTCCCCGAACAGGCCCCGCTGCTCGGCCTGCTGCTGCGGACCGCGCACGACCACGGGCTGGTGGAGCCCGCCGGCGACGGCTGGCGGACGGTACGCCCGGCGGCACCGCTGGAGCGGTTCCGGGCGGCCGCCGCGGAACTTCCCGGGCTGGCCGTCGAACTGGGTCTCGTCGCCGCCTGCGCCTCCCGATTGCCCGACGTGCTGCGCGGCCACTGCGACGCGGCGGAACTGCTGCGGTCGGAGTCCCACCGGTATCTGCTGGAGGAGTTGCGGACCGACGGGTGCACGAGCCGCTTCACCCACCGCGCGGCCCGCGCGGCCCTGCGGGCCCTGGTCCGCGACTGGCCGGCGGACCGGCCGCTGCGCGTCCTGGAGGCCGGCGCGGGCAGCGGCGGCGCCACCGCCTTCCTGCTGCCCGAACTGCCGCCGGACCGCACCCGTTACGTGTACGCGGACGGCTCCGCCGCCCTCTTCCCGCGGGCCCGCAAGCGCTTCGCGGACCACGACGTCGTCGAGTACCGGGTCCTCGACCTGGACCGGGACCCGGTGGACCAGGGCTGGACGGAGGGCGACTTCGACCTGGTGGTGGCCGCGCACACCCTGCACGCCACGCGCGACGTACCAAGCTCCCTCGACCGGCTCGGCCGGCTGCTGGACGACGGCGGACTGCTGCTCCTGGCGGAGACGCACGACCCCGCGCCCCTCGCCCTGCTGTCCGCTCTGGCGCCCGGCTTCTGGGACCGCCGGGACACCGGTGTTCGCCCGGCAGGGCCGCTGCTGACCGCCGACGGCTGGCGGGAGCTGCTGTCGGCCGCGGGCTGGCGGCAGCCCGTGCTCCTCGGGGACGACAACGATGCGGCGCGCGCGGGCGGTTGCGTCATCCTGGCCCGGCGACCCGACCGCAGCCGGCCACCGGCCGTGCCGCCGGCCG
>NZ_JBFAPH010000630.1:0-1362 GCF_040675635.1 Streptomyces sp. NPDC049577 | reverse complement strand
GGAGTTCACCGGCCCGGGCCCCACGGATCTGCGCCGGGTGCTCGTAGCCGTGCCCCTCGACGGCTCGGCCGCCGGCGACCGGGGCGCCGTCCGTGAACTGACGGACGACGCACACCGCTTCGTCACCGGTCCGCGGCTGTCCCCCGACGGCCGGCGGGCGGCCTGGATCGCCTGGGACCATCCGCGCATGCCGTGGGACGGCACCGAGCTCAAGACCGCCCGGATCGGACCCGGCGGCCGGTTCACGGACGTCCGGACCGTCCTGGGCGGGCCGGAGGAGTCCGTGGCCCAGGTGGAGTGGGCCGCCGACGGCGGGCTGCTGGCCGTCACCGACCGCACCGGGTGGTGGAATCTGCACCGCGTCGACCCGGACAGCGGGCGGAGCACCGCCCTGTGCCCGCGCGAGGAGGAGTTCGCGGGCCCGCTGTGGCGGGTCGGCCAGCGCTGGTTCGCCCCGCTGGCGGGCGGGCTGATCGCCGTCGTCCACGGGCGGGGCCCCACCGGGCTGGGCATACTCGACCCGGACACCGGCGAACTGGTCGACGCCGCCGGACCGTGGACCGAGTGGGCCGCCACCCTCGCGACGAACGGCACCCGCGTCGTCGGCGTCGCGGCCGGTCCGCGCACCGCGTACGAGGTGGTCGAGCTGGACACGCGCACGGGCCGCGCCCGTGTGATCGGCGCCCGGCACACCGACCCCGTCGACCCGGCCCTCTACCCCGAGCCGCGCGTCCGCACCTTCACCGGCCCCGGCGGCCGGGACGTCCACGCCCACGTCTACCCGCCGCGCAACCCCGGCCACGCCGCGCCCGCCGGCGAACTGCCGCCCTACGTCGTGTGGGTGCACGGCGGCCCCACCAGCCGGGCCCCGCTCGCCCTCGACCTGGAAATCGCCTACTTCACCTCGCGCGGCATCGGCGTGGTCCAGGTCGACCACGGCGGCTCCACCGGCTACGGGCGTGCCTACCGCGAGCGGCTGCGGGGCCGGTGGGGGGCCGTCGACGTCGAGGACTGCGCGGCCGTCGCGGAGGCGCTGGCCGAGGAGGGCACCGCCGACCCGGCGCGGCTGGCGATCCGGGGCGGCAGCGCGGGCGGCTGGACCGCGGCCGCGTCGCTCGCCGCCACCGGGCGCTACGCCTGCGGCACCATCGCCTACCCCGTCATGGACCCGGCGAGCTGGCGGCGCAGTACCCACGACTTCGAGTCCCGCTACCTGGACTCGCTGATCGGGCCGCCGGACGACGACGCCGGGCGCCACCGCGAACGGTCGCCGCTGCACCGGGCGCACAAGGTCTCCGCCGCGTTCCTGCTGTTGCAGGGCCTGGACGACCCCATCTGCCCGCCCGCGCAGAGCGAGCTGTT
>NZ_JBFAPH010000629.1:0-1394 GCF_040675635.1 Streptomyces sp. NPDC049577 | reverse complement strand
CTACCAGGCGCGCCTGCACGAGCAGCCCTGCTACCGGATCACCACGACCAACGGCCTCGCCTCCGGCAACAGCCTGGAGGAGGCGGTCTGCCACGCCCTGTGCGAGCTGATCGAGCGTGACTCCATGACGCTGGCCGAGCTCGCCAGCAACTACCTCACCCAGGTTCTCCAGGACGGGGGCCGGGGCGGACCCCTGGCCGACGCCGCGGCCGTCGACCGGCTGCGCGGGCTGCATCCGCACCTGCGGCTGGAGACCGCGCCGCCCGCGGTGCAGGAGCTGCTCGGACGCTTCCACGCGGCCGGCATCGAGGTCCGGGCCGTGGACATCACCTCGGACCTGGGCATTCCCAGCTTCTTCGCGGCGACGCGCGAGGACATCGGGTTCGCGGTCTCGCAGGGGCACGGCGGCTACGGCACGCATCCCGACGCCGAGGTCGCCCTGCTGCGCGCGCTGAGCGAGTGCGCCCAGGGGCGGGCCGTGGACATCCAGGCCATGCGGGAGGACATCAGCCTGCCGGGGCAGAAGGTGCCCAAGTACGAGCTGCATGTGCGGCGTTCCGCCTCGGTCGACGAGCACGGCTGGGCCTGGGAGCCGGCCGGTCGCACCGTCGGCATGACGGAGATCCCCACCCGTCCGGGTGATGACGTCCGGGCGGACATCGACCTGACGCTGGACCGGCTGCGCGCGGCCGGCCTGCCCCGTGTGATCGTGGTCGACCTCTCGCCGCCGCGGATCCCCGTCAGCGTCGTGCGGGTCATGGTGCCGGGGCTCGAGTCCTGGGCGACGGACTACTGCCGGATCGGCGCCCGTGGCGCCGCCGCCTGGCAGGCCGCCGTCCGTACGCTCTCCCCCGTCTGACCCGCCGCCGGCCCCGCCGCGCCTTCCGGCGTCCTTCGAGCCAGGAGTTGTCCGCATGCGTCCCGTCGTCTTCCTCGGGCCCAGCCTCGACCACGCCTCGGCGGCCCGCGAACTCGACGCCGAGTTCCTGCCGCCCGTCGCCCGCGGCGACATCGACGCCCTGCTCGCCCGCCCCGGCAGACCGCCGGCCGTCGGGATCGTCGACGGCCGCTTCCTCGGCAGCCTCTGCGTGTCGCCCAAGGAGGTGCTGCGCGCCGTGGACCAGGGCGTCCCGGTCTACGGCTCCTCCAGCATGGGCGCGCTGCGCGCGGTCGAGTGCGCGCCCTACGGCATGACCGGCGTCGGCCGCGTCTTCGACGCCTACGCCTCCGGCGAGGTGGACGAGGACGATGAGGTGGCCCTCGTCTACGACCCGCGTACGCTGCGCGCGGCCTCGGAGCCGCTGATCAACCTGCGGTTCGCGGTGCGCGCGGGCGTCGAGGCGGGCGTGCTCGACGCGGAGGTCGCCGCGCGCTTCCTCGCCATCGCCAAGTCC
>NZ_JBFAPH010000628.1:0-1399 GCF_040675635.1 Streptomyces sp. NPDC049577 | reverse complement strand
ACCGGGGGCGCCTCCTCGAAGCGCCCCTGACCAGGCAGCCGACGAGCGGAGGCAGGGCCGTTCGCGGTGTTTTCGCCCGCCCGGGCGACAACGGCGGAAAGTGGTGCGGACAGGCTCCCGCCGGCACGGCAGCGTGTGCGGTGTCCACCACCGAGACGGAAGAGGAGGACCGTATGCGCATCCCGAGGACCGCCGCCTGCCTGGCCGTCCCCCTGGCCCTGGGCCTCGGCCCGGCCGCGGCCGCGCAGGCACCGGCACCGGCGTCGGCGCCGCGCGCCGCCGCGACCGTCACGCTGACGAACTCGGACAACGGCCGCGTCGTCCACGTCCGGACCGACGACACCGTCACGGTCCGGCTCAGCGGCTCGCGCGCGCGGGGCGTCACCTGGGTGTGGAGCACGCCGACGGCGGCGGACCCCGCGCTGCTGGGCGTCATCACGGCGAACAGGTCGCCGGGCGGCGACGCGACGGCGGAGTTCCGCGCGAGGCGGGCCGGCACGACGGACGTCAACGCCTACCGGGCGTGCCGCCCGGACCCGGGCCGGGTGTGCGCCCAGGTGGTCTTCCCGTGGAAGGCCACGATCGTCGTCGAGAACGGCCGTCGCTAGCAGCTGTCCGCCCGAGCCAGCAGTGCCCTCGCATGCCTTGCCGCGGCGTCATCCCCGTGCGGGTACCGCTGCAGCACCATCTCCACGGGCGGTTCGGTGGTCTCAAGGAGGTGGGTGGCCGCATGAGTACCACCAGTGAGTCGCCGGACGGTCCGTGCCGGAGTGGCGGAACCCGCGACCTCCGCAGCCCAGGACAGCGCTTCAAGGGGTGGTTCGGTTCGCTCCGCGGCCACCGTCAGCGCGCGGCCACGGCGATGGCCGCCGCGTGGCCCGGGCCCGCCTCGACGTCCGTCAGGGTCCAGCCGTCCGGCGCGGCCGGTAGCGGGCCGGAGCCGACGTAGGTGACGGAGGGGCTCTCGGACAGGCCCGTGCCCGTGCCCTTGAGGTAGGCCTCCTTGCGGGTCCAGCAGCGGGAGAAGGCGGCCGGGCGGTCGCCCTCGGCGAGCGCGTCGAGTTCCGCGATCTCCCGGGGGTGCAGCAGGCGCGAGACCTCCGCGACGACGGACGCCGGCTGCCGGGCCTCCACGTCCGCGCCGACCGGCGTGTCGGCGAAGGCGAACAGCGCCAGGTCGCCGGCGTGCGAGAGGTTGAAGTGCAGCGGGGCGCCGGCCACCGCCGGGCGGCCGTGGGGCTCGCCGCAGCCGGGGCACGGTTCGCGCATCAGCTCGACGTCGGCGGGACCGATGCCCAGGTACGCGCCGAGCAGCCGGCGCAGTCCGAGATGGGCGGCCACATACCGCTCGCGGTGCGCGTCCCGCACGAAGGCGGCCGCGCGGGCACGCTCCTCGGCG
>NZ_JBFAPH010000627.1:0-1399 GCF_040675635.1 Streptomyces sp. NPDC049577 | reverse complement strand
TACTGGTCGACGAGCGGCGGTATGCCGTTCATGCCCGTCCTCCCCTGCCCCGTGCGGCGCCGTGGCGCCGCTCCCGACGGGTCTAACGGGCGAGCGGGCCGTCGGTTATCGCGCGGCGGGCGGGTTGGCGGGGCCGCCGATCTGGAGGCCGGCCATGCGCGTCCACTCGTAGGGACCGGTGTGCACCTTGGCGGCGAGCTCGCCGTCGAAGTCGTCCTGCAGCTCGATGCCGGCGATCTCGGCGGCACGCCGGGCGGCCTCGTGCGAACGGGCGACGAGATTGCCCCACTCGCCGTTGGCGCCGACGAGGGCGATCCGGGTGGTGCCCCGCCCGATGTGGGCCAGCTGCCCCTGCGCGCTCCCCCCGTGGCTACGGGCGAACGCGGAGATCTGCTTCGCCAGGACGGCGGCCTCGCGGTCCTGCTTCGTGTCTGCCATGACCAGGATGCTACCGACCGGTAGCCCGAGATGGCGATGGGCGGCCCGGGTGGCCTTGACCACCACGGACCGCCCGTCGGCGGAGCTGCGCGCCCCTACCGCAGGAACGGGTCGATGGCCACAGCCACGAAAAGCAGCGAGACGTAGGTGATCGACCAGTGGAAGAGGCGCATCTCCTTGAGCTTGGGGCCCGTGATGCCGGCCTTGGCGCGGGCCTGGAGCGCGTGCGCCTCCTTCAGCCAGAACGCGCCGCACGCCACGGCCACGACCGTGTAGAACCAGCCCGTGTAGCCGAGCGGGGTCAGCAGCAGCGAGACGGCGACCATCACCCAGCTGTAGATGACGATCTGCTTGGCGACGGCCTTGTTGCCCGCGACGACCGGCAGCATCGGCACGCCGACGCGCTCGTAGTCCTCCTTGACCTTCATCGACAGCGGCCAGTAGTGCGGCGGCGTCCAGAAGAAGATGACCAGGAAGAGGATCAGGGCGGCCCAGGAGACCTCGTTCTTCACCGCGGACCAGCCGATGATGACCGGCAGGCAGCCCGCGATGCCGCCCCAGACGATGTTCTGCGCGGTGCGCCGCTTGAGCCACATCGTGTAGACGACGACGTAGAAGGCCGACGCGCCGAGCGAGAGCATCGCCGACAGGGGGTTGACCAGGAACCAGAACAGGGCCACCGAGGCGACGGTGAGCGCGCTGGCGAAGACCAGGCACTCCCGGGGCGAGACCATGCCCGTCACCAGCGGACGCTGGGACGTGCGGTCCATCAGCGCGTCGATGTCCCGGTCGATGTACATGTTGAACGCGCCCGCGCCGCCCGCCGAGAGGTAGCCGCCGACACAGGTGGCCAGCACGAGCCACAGGTCGGGCACCCCCTGGGCCGCGAGGAACATCACCGGTACGGTCGTCATGAGCAGCAGCTCGATGACGCGCGGCTTCGTCAGCGCCACGAACGCCT
>NZ_JBFAPH010000626.1:0-1408 GCF_040675635.1 Streptomyces sp. NPDC049577 | reverse complement strand
ATCCCCGGGGTACCTTTTATCCGTTGAGCGACGGCGCTTCCACAAGCCACCGCCGGATCACTAGTCCCGACTTTCGTCCCTGCTCGACCCGTCGGCAGCGCCACCAGCAGCGTCACCACCACGAAGACGATGACCCGCTGCCGCAGCAGCCGGCGGTCCGGTCCCGGACGCCGGGCACCCGGCTGGGTACGGGCGCCGGGCCGGGGCGTCTCGCGGCCGCGTGCCGGACGCCGCTCGGACGCCGGCCGACCCGCCGGGCGGCCCTCCGCGGGACGGTGCTGCTCCACCGGCCGGTGACGCTCCTCCAGATGCGGCCGGGTCGGCGCGGGCGGGTGCGGACGCGGCGTCGGGGCGCCGCCCGGACGCCGCTCGGTGCGCTGGAGCTCGTACTCGGCGGCCCGCCGCCCGGCGGGGCGTTCCGGCTCGCGCCGGGGAGAGGGCGGACGCCCCTCCGACAGGCCCTGCGCCTCACGGGCGGCGATCTCCTTGAGCCGCAGCGAGAGCTGGAGCGTGCTCGGACGCTCCTCCGGGTCCTTGGCCAGACAGGCGTGGATCAACGGGGCCAGGGCGTCCGGCACGCCCATGAGCTGCGGTTCCTCGTGCACCACCCGGTAGAGCATCACCTCGGAACTGCCCTGGCCGAACGGCGAGTCGGCGGTCGAGGCGTAGGCCAGCGTCGCCCCGAGGGCGAAGACGTCCGTCGCCGGGGTCACCGCGGCGCCGCGCACCTGCTCGGGGGCGAGGAAACCGGGGGAGCCCACGGCGGTGCCGACGTGGGTGAGGGTGCTGGCGCCCGTGGCCCAGGCGATGCCGAAGTCGATGATGCGCGGGCCCTTGGGGGAGAGCAGGATGTTCGACGGCTTCAGATCGCGGTGGACCACACCGGCGTCGTGCACGGCGAGCAGCCCCTCCGCCAACGCCGCGCCGACCGAGGCCACCTGAGCGGCCGACAGCGGACCGTCCTCGTTGACCTTGTCGTGCAGCGACGGCCCGGGCACGTACTGGGTGGCGAACCAGGGGCGGTCCGCCTCCAGGTCCGCGGCCACCAGCCGCGCCGTACAGCCGCCCCGGATCCGCCGGGCCGCCGAGACCTCACGGGCGAAACGCGAGCGGAACTCCTGGTCCTCGGCCAGATCCGGCCGGATCACCTTCAGCGCCACCCGCTGCCCGCGCTTGTCGGACCCCAGGTACACCACGCCCATGCCGCCCGCACCGAGTCGCCGGTGCAGCCGGAACGAGCCGACGACACGCGGGTCCTCGCGACGGAGCCGCATCATCGTCATCTTCGTCCCCTACCTCCGGTTGGGGCTGCCCCACATAGCCGCCCGGCCTCTGACGTGGCACAGCTTACGGATTGGCGGGCGAACGTGCCGACAGGCCGCGCATGCGTCGGCAACCGGATTGCGGG
>NZ_JBFAPH010000625.1:0-1416 GCF_040675635.1 Streptomyces sp. NPDC049577 | reverse complement strand
GGCCGAGGCCGGCAGGGCCAAGGGCTTCCCGGCGGTGGCCTCTTGGCCGGCGCCCGGCGTCTCGCAGTGCGCCTCCGCCAGCGTCACGTTGCCGCGCACCTGCGCGACGTTGAGCTTGAGCGGGTCGACCGAGACCTCCAGCCGGAGCGCGGTGGCGGCGGCGGTGCGGGTCGTGGTGGCGGTCTTCGACAGGTCGAGGCGGACCTGCCCGACGCCGGGTACGTCGACCTTGGTCGGCCCGGTCGCGGAGAGGGTGACCCGCCGGCCCAGGACCACGACGTCACCGGGCAGGTTCGAGGACGCGACGGGCTTCTTGCCGGCCTCGCAGACGGCCTCGGAGGTGACCTGCCCGATCTCGACGAGGGACAGCACGGGCAGGCCGGGCACGTGCACCTTGGCGTGCACGAGATGGGCGTAGCCCTTCGCCGTGCCCTGCCCCGTCGTGGCCCTGGCGGTGGCCGCGTCGGCGCGCAGGATGCCGACGGGCCTGCCCTGTTCGACTCCGTCGAGGGTGACGGTGAGGGTGGTGCGGTCGGCGGAGGCCGGGGCGTGCACGTCGTCGAGGGACGTCTCGACGGGCACATGGGCCCTCCCGCCGAGCAGCGAGACGTCGAGCCCGGCGCGCAGGACGACGGCGTCGGCCTGGCCGGTGTCCCCGCCCGTGGGGGTGCCGGTGGCGTGCGCGGGTGCGGCGGCGAGGGCCAGGGCGGTGGCGGTCGCCGTCGCGGCGAGCGCCGTGCGACGGCGTGCGGGCATGCCGAAGGAAGAGCCGGTGGTGCTGAACACGTGTGTGGAACCCCCACGGGAGAAAGGAGCCGGCGGCGCGCCGATGGGGGACATCGCGCGGCGGCGGCCTCGACCCCGCAATGTTCGATCACGTGAGGGTGAACAACCGCCCCTCCAGGGCCAGTTCACCCCAAAGGATGGGTTTCGCCTGCGCTTTCGATTTCCGTCACGGCAGAGGCCGGGAGAGGATCGGCCCGTGACGGCAGGGACGGGGACAGGGACAGGGGCGGTGACGGCACGGCCGGTGTGCCGCAGGGTGTGGACGTGGTCCGCGACGAGGGTCGCGACGGCGGGCGTGCTGGCCGAGCTGCCGCTGGTGGGCCTGGGGCTGTGGCTGTGGGGGGCCTCGCAGCCCGTCCCGGACGGGGAGCCGGGTCCACAGAGCCCGGCTCTGGCCGTCTTCGCCCTGCCGGTGCTGCTGCCGTTCGCGGCTGTCCTGGCTCTGGTCCTCGCCGTCACCGTCGTGCTGCCCACCACGGCCCTGGCCCGCCGGGCGGGGGCCTGGTGGTGGGTGCCCGTGGCGGCCGCCGTGCCGGCCGCGGTCGTGGTAGCCGCGGCGGGAGCGGCGATCGTGGCGCTGGGCGGGTCCTTGGCGGAGCCGGCGGCGCTTCTGGGGTGGTGGCTCGCGAC
>NZ_JBFAPH010000624.1:0-1418 GCF_040675635.1 Streptomyces sp. NPDC049577 | reverse complement strand
GTGCCGTCCGACGCGGGCGCGGAGCACGGTGGTGGCCCGCACCGCTCCCGCACCCACCTGCTCTCCGGCGCGGCCGCCGTCGTCGCGGCGGCCGTCGTACTGCTGCTCCTGCTGACCGGCGAACGCGGGCCGGGCGGGCGGAAGTCCGGGAGCGCCACGACCGCCTCCCCCTACCCCCAGATCCTCGAACCCGGCTGCAAGGGAACGGAGTGCGACGGCGCGAAGGCCTACGACATGGGGTGCGGGCTGCCGGCCCCCGAAACGCTGTTCACCCGCCGGGCGTCCGGCGGCCAGCGGCTGGAGCTCCGTTACGCGCCCGAGTGCGCGGCCGTGTGGGTGCGCGGGACGAACCTCCGGCTGGGCGACCGGGTACGGCTGTCGCTGCCGGGCACCGAGACGAAGGAGGCCAGGGCCGCGAGCCAGCGCGACACGGAGGAGTACCTGTCGACCGCCATGACGGTGACCAAGGCGCCCCGCACCGCGCGGATCTGCCTGCTGCCCGGCGACGGCGGACCGGAGGAGTGCTTCACGCCGTCCCCGTCCCCCTCGCTGTCCGCGTCCGGTGGCTAATGCCCCTGGTTGGACGCTTTCGCCGGATGCGCCGAGTGTGGCGCCCGTCAAATGGGTAGTAAACGGGTGGAGGAGAGCCGGCGGCCGGTCCTCCACCCCCGTGGGAGGACCGGCCGCCGCTCACCGTTCCGAGGATCATGACCGCACTAACCCGGATCAAGGTCCGCCGGGCCGCTGTGGCGCGGAGGTGACCATTCCGGTACGAGGTCCCCGTCCCGTACCGGGAACGCGCCGAGTGTCACCGCACGGTGACGGGCCGGCCGCCCGGCACACCGGCGGCGTGCGCCGCTCATGCCGGTCCACCCCGTACGCCTCCGTGCGCCGCCCCGGAGGGAACTGCCATGCTGATGCGCGGCATCCCTCTGGGTGGCCGGGAGCAGATACTGCGGAAGGAGCGGGTGGGGGCGGGACGCCGGCGGCGCGGGGGAGAGACCGTACGTACCGGGGGACAGGGGAGGGCAATGCCTCGTTGGAGGGCGCTACCGGAGGAACTCGACCCGCAGGTGCGCGAATTCGCGGAGCAGCTGCGCAGACTCGTCGAGCACAGCGGACTGAGCATCGCGGCCGTCGCGGACCGCACCGGATACAGCAAGACGTCCTGGGAACGTTATCTCAACGGCCGGCTGCTGCCGCCGCGCGGCGCTGCCGAGGCCCTGGCCGAGGTGACGGGCACCGATCCCGGGCATCTCGGCACGCTCTGGGAGCTCGCCGAGCGCGCCTGGAGCCGCTCCGAGCTGCGGCACGACGTGACGCTGGAGGCGATGCGGGTCGCCGAGGCGCGTGCCGCGCTGGCGGCGTTCGAGGCCCGGGCCGGGGCGGAGGCCGACGCGGGACAGCGCGGCGGCGGC
>NZ_JBFAPH010000623.1:0-1426 GCF_040675635.1 Streptomyces sp. NPDC049577 | reverse complement strand
CCCGACTGGTACTGCGCCAGCACGCGGCCCGTGGTCGCGTACAGGGGATAGCGCTCCCCGGGCGCCTCGGCCGCCGCCCGGTGCTCGACCGGCGCGAAGCGGGCCCGGCCGTCCGGGTGGGCGAAGCGGTCCAGGAAGAGTCTCGGTGTGCCCGGGTGGCCGGGCGAGGGGCACGGCCAGTGCAGGGTCTCGCCCGCGTCCAGGCGCTCGTAGGTGATGCCGTGGTAGTCGGCGCGGCCGCCGCGCGAGGCGCGCCGCAGCTCGTCGAAGGCCGTGCGCGGTTCGGTGGGGAAGCGGTCGGCGGGCTGGCCCAGCCGCACGGCGAGCCCCCGCAGCACCTCCATGTCGCCGCGCACGCCGGGCGGCGGGGACAGCGCGCGGCGGCGGCGCAGCACCCTGCCCTCCAGGCTGGTCATGGTGCCCTCCTCCTCGGCCCACTGCGTGACCGGCAGCACGACGTCCGCCATGCGCGCGGTCTCGGAGGGCACGAAGTCCGCGACGACCAGCAGGTCCAGGGCCGCGAGCCGGCGCGTGACATGCCCGGCGTGCGGGGCGGAGACGGCCGGGTTGGCGCCGAAGACCAGCAGCGCCCGGGGCCCGTCGCGGGTGCCCAGGGCGTCCAGGAGCTCGTACGCGCTGCGGCCCGGGCCCGGCAGTTCGGACGGCGGCACGCCCCACACGCCGGCGACGTGCTCGCGCGCGGCCGGATCGGTGATCGACCGGTAGCCGGGCAACTGGTCGGCCTTCTGCCCGTGTTCGCGGCCGCCCTGCCCGTTGCCCTGGCCGGTCAGGCAGCCGTAGCCGGAGCCGGGCCGGCCGGGCAGGCCGAGCGCGAGGGCGAGGTTGATGAAGGCGGCCACCGTGTCGGTGCCCTTGCTGTGCTGCTCGGCGCCGCGCCCGGTCAGCACGTAGGCGCGCCGGGCCCCGCCGAGCATGGTGACGGCGGTGCGCAGATCGGCCACCGGCACGCCGGTCAGCCGCTCGACGCGCTCGGGCCACCAGGCCGCGGCCCGCCGCCAGGCGGCGTCGAATCCGTTCGTGCGCCGCCGCACGTACTCCTCGTCCAGGTGGCCTTCGGTGACGGCCAGGTGCAGCAGGCCCAGGGCGAGGGCGAGGTCCGTGCCGGGCGCGGGCCGCAGGTGTAGGGCGGCAGCCTCGGCGGTGGTACTGCGGCGCGGATCGATGACGATCAGGTCCGCGCGGTCCAGGTGGCGCATCAGGGGCGGCATGGTCTCGGCGGGGTTGGCGCCCGCGAGGAGGATGACGTCCGCGTCGCCGAGGTCGGTGACGGGGAACGGCAGCCCGCGGTCGACGCCGAAGGCGGCGTTGCCGGCCGCGGCCGCCGAGGACATGCAGAACCGGCCGTTGTAGTCGATCTGGCTGGTGCCCAGCGCGAGCCGCGCGAACTTGCCCAGCAGATACGCCT
>NZ_JBFAPH010000622.1:0-1459 GCF_040675635.1 Streptomyces sp. NPDC049577 | reverse complement strand
TCGGTGGCGGTGCCTCCGCCGAGGTGATGGCCAACGGTCTTGAGATCATCCTCGGCGACCCGGACGTCAAGTCCGTCTTCGTCAACGTCTTCGGCGATGATCTCTCCCGTGTCCGGCCCTTATCCTCGAAGCCCGTCGGCCACCGCGTGACGCCCTGCAGCTCACTCCGCCCGTCAGCCGTCACGCACGCCGCCGGGCGGCCACCGCGCCGACGGGCCCGGCTTACCGCCGCGGCTGATCGAACATCGAAGGAACCACGTATGACCGACCTGTCACCCCACGCCGGCCCCGTCCCCGCCCCGGACCCCCTGCGCGACGTGTATCTGCGGCTGGTCTCCGAGGAGTCGATACCCGCGGAGGCGCGGAAGCAGTTCGGCTACCTGCGGCCGGTGGCCACGGACCTGCTGGCGGGCATCGCCCTCGACACCCCGGACAACGTCCGTGTCCTCAGCGACCGGGAGGTGGCCCTCGTCGAGTGGGACACCCTCGTGGCGGCCGCGCGCGCCAATCTGCTCAACTCGCCGGTCAACTACGACACCGTGGACCTGCCGGGTGGTGCCGTCCTTCACATCCTCGGGCACCCGGAGTCGGTGTTCGCGGCCAGCAAGGCACTCGTCCTCGAGGAAGCGGTGCGCGCCGCCGACGGCCCCGGGCTTCCGGCCGAGGGAGTGCTGCTCACCGTCCCGAACCGGCACAACCTCGTCTTCTACCCCCTCGCCGACAGCCACGTGGGCGAAGCGGTCAACGCCCTCGCGCAGTTCGGGATGGGTGCCTACGAGGACGGTCCCGGACGCATCTCACCCCGCGTGTTCTGGTGGCGCGCCGGCACCTTGACCTCGATCACGGTCTTCGACGAGGAAAGCCGGACGATGAGCATCTCGCCGCCCGACGAACTCATGGCCATCATGCGGGGCCTGGCCCACGCCGACGGCTGAGGCGCTCGCCGCGCGACCGGCTGGGCATGGCCCTGGACCGTGACTCATCCGGGAAGGTCCGGGTGCAGGAGCCTGCGCAGGACTCGGAAGGACACGTCGCCGGCGAGCGGCGACAGCGGCGAGCGCCGGTGCCAGAGCTCGTCGAACCTGTGCAGCTCCGCGCTCAGCTCGCGTGCTCCCCGGCGTGAGAGGGCTTGCGTGATGTGGTCGAGGAGGACCCGGGCCTCAAGGGGGTCGCCGCAGCAGTCCCCGTACAGGCAGCCGCGTTCGTAGTGGTGCGCGAGGTCGCGCAGGGGCAGCCGTACGTGGTCCTTCCAGAGCCTCATGGCTCGGCTGACGTCGCCCGGGCAGAGGTAGTTCCTGGTGCGTTCGAGGCGGGTGATTTCCGCCAGCGTCCGCGCGGACAGGCCGTCGATGACGGCGGGACGGGTGTCGTACGGGGCATACGGCCGGCGTCGGCGCGGGAGTCCGGCCCGGACCTGTTCGGGGCGCCTACGCGGCATGGCCCTTTCGGCTGATCGGCA
>NZ_JBFAPH010000621.1:0-1483 GCF_040675635.1 Streptomyces sp. NPDC049577 | reverse complement strand
AGTGCGTAATAGCTCACTGGTCAAGTGATTCCGCGCCGACAATGTAGCGGGGCTCAAGCGTACCGCCGAAGTCGTGTCATTCATACAAGTAGCCCCAACGGGTGTATGGATGGGTAGGGGAGCGTCGTGTGCCGGGTGAAGCAGCCGCGGAAGCGAGTTGTGGACGGTTCACGAGTGAGAATGCAGGCATGAGTAGCGATACACACGTGGGAAACGTGTGCGCCGATTGACTAAGGGTTCCTGGGTCAAGCTGATCTGCCCAGGGTAAGTCGGGACCTAAGGCGAGGCCGACAGGCGTAGTCGATGGACAACCGGTTGATATTCCGGTACCCGCTTTGAAGCGCCAGCGCTGAACCCTCTGATGCTAAGGCCGTGAAGCCGCCTCTGATCTCTTCGGAGTGAGGGGGAGTGGTGGAGCCGCCGGCCCAAGGTGGTAGTAGGTGAGCGATGGGGTGACGCAGGAAGGTAGTCCAGCCCGGGCGGTGGTTGTCCCGGGGTAAGGGTGTAGGCCGTGTGATAGGCAAATCCGTCACACATTGAGGCTGAGACCTGATGCCGAGCCGATTGTGGTGAAGTGGATGATCCTATGCTGTCGAGAAAAGCCTCTAGCGAGTTTCATGGCGGCCCGTACCCTAAACCGACTCAGGTGGTCAGGTAGAGAATACCGAGGCGTTCGGGTGAACTATGGTTAAGGAACTCGGCAAAATGCCCCCGTAACTTCGGGAGAAGGGGGGCCATGTCTGGTGATGAGTCTTGCACTCTGAGCTGGGTGTGGCCGCAGAGACCAGCGAGAAGCGACTGTTTACTAAAAACACAGGTCCGTGCGAAGCCGTAAGGCGATGTATACGGACTGACGCCTGCCCGGTGCTGGAACGTTAAGGGGACCGGTTAGCGAGACTTCGGTTTTGCGAAGCTGAGAACTTAAGCGCCAGTAAACGGCGGTGGTAACTATAACCATCCTAAGGTAGCGAAATTCCTTGTCGGGTAAGTTCCGACCTGCACGAATGGCGTAACGACTTCTCGACTGTCTCAACCATAGGCCCGGTGAAATTGCACTACGAGTAAAGATGCTCGTTTCGCGCAGCAGGACGGAAAGACCCCGGGACCTTTACTACAGCTTGATATTGGTGTTCGGTTCGGCTTGTGTAGGATAGGTGGGAGACTGTGAAGCATGCACGCCAGTGTGTGTGGAGTCGTCGTTGAAATACCACTCTGGTCGTGCTGGATGTCTAACCTGGGTCCGTGATCCGGATCAGGGACAGTGTCTGGTGGGTAGTTTAACTGGGGCGGTTGCCTCCTAAAGGGTAACGGAGGCGCCCAAAGGTTCCCTCAGCCTGGTTGGCAATCAGGTGTTGAGTGTAAGTGCACAAGGGAGCTTGACTGTGAGACCGACGGGTCGAGCAGGGACGAAAGTCGGGACTAGTGATCCGGCGGTGGCTTGTGGAAGCGCCGTCGCTCAACGGATAAAAGGTACCCCGGGGAT
>NZ_JBFAPH010000620.1:0-1487 GCF_040675635.1 Streptomyces sp. NPDC049577 | reverse complement strand
GCGGCCGGCCAGCGGTCCATCGACCCGAAGCTGGCCCTGGCCGCGTGGGGCGGCAGCGAGAGTCCGCTGACGACGCGGGAGAGCGAGGTGCTGCGCCCAGGATGCCAGCACCGGTCGGCGACCCGGCACCGCCGTTCCGAGACGGCCCCGCCCTACCTCGCCCGCACTTCCCTGGATTCACCCGCTTTGGGGATGCTTGACCGCTGCCGCGCCTCGGCCAGGGCGGCGGCGGCCGTGCAGGCGGCGGCGTGCAGCACGAGTCCGGCGCGGCCGTTCGTGCTGACGACGGCGAGCCCGAGGCCCGCGCCGAGCGCGTGCGCGCCGGTGTCGCCGAGCATCGTGCGCTCGGCGAGGTCGTCCGCGAGCAGTGCCGCCGCCGCGCCGACGGGGGCCGCGGCGACGGCGCCGCGCACCGTCCCGCCGAGGCCGAGCGCGATCACCGCGGCGGCCGCCCGGCCGGGCCGGACGTCCAGCAGGTTGACGGCGTGCGCGGCCCCGGCGATCACGATCCCGGCCAGCACCTTGTCCACCGGCCGCTCCTTGAGCGCGGCCCCGGCGAGGAGCCCGGCCGCCCCGATCCCGAGCAGCTTGACCGCCCCGCTCGTCAGCTCCCCGCCACGCAGCGCCTCCAGATGCGCCCGGAACCCGCGCCGCGGGTCGCCGGCCCCGGCGACGTCGTCGTACGCCCCGCACCCGGCGGCGGCGAGCACGGCCACGGCCCCCGCGGCCCGCGCCCGCGCGGGAAGCGCGCCCACCCCGGCCAGCACCCCGGCAGCGGCAGCGGGCCCGGCACACAACTGCACGGTCCGCCCGGCCCGGTTGCGCCGTTCCCCCAGCCGGGGCCACGCCGTGCGTACCCCGCCGTACGCCGCCCTCGCCCCGATGACCGCCGTCGCCAACACGGCCGCGCGCCCGAGTGCCATGTGGACCTCCCCGCTTGTGGATCTTCCCGACACCCTAGCCCTGCGGGCGGGCCGCCCGTGTTGTGCCGCTTGCGGCCGCCGTCCGTGCCGCCGGACCCTCGCCGTGCTGGTTGCTCGCCGTCGCGGCGGAAAGGCGGGAGGGGCCGGCGCCCCTTCCCACACCCGGCGGACGGGGGCCGCCTCGCCCCATTTCCCACCGCGACGGCGAGCAACCACGACGCCGCAGCTCGGCGGTGCCGGCCGGCCGCTGCACGCGCCGGTCACTCCCCGTCGCGGCGGACGGGCCGCCGGGGGCCATGCCCCGGAAGCACCGTCGGCCGGCTAAGCGAGCCGCAGGGTCACCGCCGTCCGCAGGAGTTCCTCCGCGTGCGCCCGGGCCAGTTCGGAGTCCTCCTGGCCCGCCAGCATGCGGGAGAGTTCACGGATGCGGTCCTCGCCCTCCATCGCCTTGACGCCGCTGCGGGTGACCGCGCCGTCGTGGGTCTTCTCGACGACCAGGTGGCGGTCGGCGAAGGCGGCCACCTGGGGAAGGTGGGTGACCACGACGACCTGCGCGGACTGCGC
>NZ_JBFAPH010000619.1:0-1511 GCF_040675635.1 Streptomyces sp. NPDC049577 | reverse complement strand
GGTCGCCACGGAGGGGCTCCGCTCGGTCCTGGCCGTGCCGGTCGTCGTCCGCGGCCGGGTGCGAGGCGTCCTCTACGGGGCGCTGCGCCGGCCGCTCGGGCTGGGCGACCGGACGCTGACGGCGGCGGTCGGCGCGGTCCGCGACCTGGAGCGGGCGCTGGCGGCGCGGGAGGATCCCCCGTGCCCCCCTTCGGGTGATCCCGCCCGGTGGGAGGAGGTGCGCGAGGCGCACGGCGAGCTGCGGGCCCTGTCGCAGCGCGTCACCGACCCCGCGCTGCGCGCCGAGCTCCTCGCGGCCTGCGGCCGGCTCGCCCGCGCGACGGCCCCGGCCGCTCCCCCGCCCGGCTGCGCGGTGCCGCTGTCACCGCGCGAGGTCGACGTCCTGGCCTGCGTGGCCTCCGGCGCGACGAACGCGGGCACGGCCGCGCGGCTGGGACTGCGCCCCGAGACGGTCAAGAGCTACCTGCGGTCCGGGATGCGGAAACTCGGCGCGCACACGAGAATGGAGGCCGTGGTCGCGGCCCGCAGGGCGGGCCTCCTCCCATGAGCGCCCGGCTCCGGTCCGGGGTTGCGTCAATGAGCCGTCAAGGGACTCCGACGGCGGGTCAACAGGCTGTCAAGAGGGTGCTCGGGGATGTGCGGCCCGGGCATAGCGTGGGCGACGCACTTCCCGACACCTCTCGATCGAGGTAACGCCATGCATGTGAGCCGTACTCCCCAGGAAGCCGCCGCCGTCGCCGCCGTCACGGGCGCCGGCACCGGTACCGGAACCGCTGAGCGGCCCGAGGACGGGGAGCCGTCCCATCCCGTACCGGTACGGCCGCTGTACGTACCGGTACGCCCCTGCCCCGGCGGCTACGCCCTGCGC
Source organism: Streptomyces sp. NPDC049577 (assembly GCF_040675635.1). Classification (NCBI taxonomy): domain Bacteria; kingdom Bacillati; phylum Actinomycetota; class Actinomycetes; order Kitasatosporales; family Streptomycetaceae; genus Streptomyces; species Streptomyces sp. NPDC049577. The sequence goes on along the minus strand of NZ_JBFAPH010000619.1, from coordinate 643 downwards.
GTCTTCCGCTCCCCGCTGGGCACCCGCACGGCCGTCGCCTTCACCTCCGGGCGGCGGCTCTCCGACTGTCTGGGCCACTCCCAGCCCTGCGTCCGCCTCTCCCTGCCGGCGGTCCGCGCCCTGGCCGCTCCGCTGGGGGTGGACGACGTCTGCGTGGACCCCCAACTCACGGCCCCACCGGTGGCCTCCGGCCTCGGTTCGGAGATGTCGCTGTTGCCGTTGTCCTTCCCGTCCTGAACCACGACGGCGGTGGCGGGGGAATACCGGGCGGGCTGCGCCCGGCTCGGCACCACCGGGCCGGTCGCGGTGAGCTGATCACCGTCGCGGCGGGAGAAAGCCGGGGGCAAGCCCCCGGGGCCCCCGGGCAGCGGTCGGCTCCGACCGCCGGACCGGTCGCAGCGGGCTGATCGCCGTCGCGGCGGAAGGAAAGCCGGGGGCAAGCCCCCGGAACTCCCGGGCAACGCCCGGCACGGCACCGCCGGACCGGTCGCGGCAGGTTGCTCGCCGTCGCGGCGGGAGAAACACCGGGGGCAAGCCCCCGAAACCCCCGGGCAGCGCCCGGCTCCGCACCGCCGGGCCGGGCGCTGCGGACAGTTCTTCTCCCGCCGCAACGGCGAGCAACCACCATGCACGGGACCGGCGG
>NZ_JBFAPH010000618.1:0-1538 GCF_040675635.1 Streptomyces sp. NPDC049577 | reverse complement strand
ACCGGCCTGTCGACGGCGAACCATCACCCGAGCTCGGCGACCAGTTCCCCGGCCGTCACACGGACCAGGGTCTCCGAGGCGTCCCCGGCTCCGGGGAACAGCCGGTAGAAGGTTCCCGAGGCGTGCGCGGGCGCGATGGCCCCGTGCACCGTCGCCAGGAACACTCGTGTGCCGGAGGCGAGTTCGGCCGCCGCCGCGTCGGGGTCCGGGTGCGGGAGCCGCTCCTCGCTCTCCTGCATGGACGACACCCGGGCGGCGAACGCGGCCGCGTCCTCGTCCGGCCGCCGCCGGTAACGCAGCAGTGCGGGCCCGGGCTCCCGGCACACCACGGCCACCTCGGGGGAACGCGCCGCCGCCCGCCACACCGCGAGGTCCCACAGAGAGGTCCGGCTGCCGGAGCCGAACTGTTCCCACAGGTCGCGGGCCACGGTGGCCAGCTGGGCGCCGCCGTGCGAGCGGATGCTCTGGAAGCCGTCCCTGGACGGCAGATGAGTGTCCGCCCACAGCATCCGGCGGTGCTCCAAGTCCACGACCATCGGCAGGCACACCTGCGAGTCGCCCGCCAGGTCGAAGCGCTGGCGGACCGTGCGCGGGTCGTAGGAGGCGTTCCGCGGGCCTTGCGCGGGCAACTCCATGAAGCCCGCGAAGGCGTCCTGCAACTCCTCGAACGGCACGTTGTTGTAACTGAAGACCAGCGGGACGGCATACACGTCCCCCCGCTCCGCCAGCCGCTCCAGGTCGAGGTCCACGTATTCGGTGGCACCCTGCGGCGCGGGGGCGGATGTGAGGTCGCCGGAGTGGACCGCGGCCTTTGCGCCGTGCACCAGGTTCGTGTAGTCGCACAGGCCGGTGAACTGCCACTCGGCGTCGAAGAACGCGACCGACAGGTCCAGGTCGGTGCGGTTGCCCTGCGGTTCGGTCCAGTGCAGGAACAGCCGCAGGACCGCGCCCCCGGGCAGACTCTGCATGCTGCCCCGGGGTACTGCCACCAGGGCCTTCGCGGTGGACCGCTCGGTGAACGGCACGGTGAGGTCGGCCAGGCCCGCGTCCAGCACCGACAGCGCGTACGGCTCCCCGGCGGCGTACCGGCGCAGAACCTCTGCCTCCAGCATCGTGACCGCCGCCGTCACCAGCCCGGCGGGCAGCGGGGCCCGCCGCTCCGGGACGGACAGGGCCCGGGTGACTTCCCCGCGCGGGAAGAACACCCGGCGGCGGCCGGTGCGGTCCTCGGCGCGTACCCGCAGCGCTCCGAGCGCCGACAGCAGTGGTCCCGGGCCCACCTTCGGCAGCCCGCGCAGCAGGGCCTTCTCCAGCTCCGGCTCGAGTACGTCGGACGTGTGCAGACGCAGCAGCACGTCCAGACGGCGCACCAGTTCGCCGGGGCGCTCCCCGGCGAGGGCCGCGGCCCGGCCCAGGTCGCCCTCGGCCACTGCCTGTTCCAGTCGCCCGGCCCAGGTGGCCGGGCGGATCCGGAGACCGTCCACGCGCACGGCGTCCGGGTGCGCGGCGGCCGTCTCCAGCAGGGCGGCGCCGAAGGC
>NZ_JBFAPH010000617.1:0-1542 GCF_040675635.1 Streptomyces sp. NPDC049577 | reverse complement strand
GCCTGCTGCCGCCCGGCGACCCCGAGGCGGCCGGCCTGGACATCGCCTGCCGCTATCTGCCCGGCAACGCCGCCACCGAGGTCGGCGGCGACTGGTTCGACGTCATCGAGCTGCCCGGCCACCGCACGGCGCTCGTCGTTGGCGACGTCATGGGACGCGGGCTGCGCGCCGCCGTCGCCATGGGCGAGCTCCGGACGGCCGTACGGACGCTCGCCATGCTCGACCTGGAGCCGGCCGAGGTGCTCACCGAGCTGGACCAGATCGCGCACGGCCTCGGCCGGCCCGGCGGCAAGCAGTCCGCGCCGCGCGGCATGCGCGGCAGCGTGCGGTCGGCCGACCTGTCCGAGGTCTACCTCGCGACCTGCGTCTACGCCGTGTACGACCCCGTGACCCGGCGGTGCACCGTCGCCAACGCGGGCCACCTGCCGCCCGTCCTGGTGGAGAGCGGCGAGCCGGCGATGCTGCTGGAGGTGCCGCCGGGCATGCCGCTGGGCGTCGGCGGCGAGCCCTTCGAGCAGACCGAGATCGAACTGCCCGACGGGGCGCTCCTCGCCCTCTACACGGACGGTCTGGTCGAGTCCCGCGACCACCCCCTCGACGAGGGCCTCCAGGCCTTCCGTGACGCCCTGCGCGACCCGGAGCGGCCGCTGGAGGACGTCTGCGACCACGTCCTGGGCGCGCTCGACACCCACCACGGCGAGGACGACATCGCCCTGCTCATGGCCCGGGTGCGCGGCCTGGCCGCCGACCGGGTCGGCGACTGGACCCTCCCGGCCGAGCCCCGCTCCGTCGCCCGCGCCCGCGAACTGACCCGCGAGCAGCTGGAGTCCTGGGGCCTCGACGACCTCGTCGACACGTCCGAACTGCTGGTGAGCGAGCTCGTCACCAACGCCCTGCGGTACGGGGAGGGCGAGATCCGGCTGCGCCTGCTGCTGGACCGCACGCTGGTGTGCGAGGTCTGGGACGGCGGGCTGGTCCAGCCGCGGCGGCGGCGGGCGCGGGACACGGACGAGGGGGGCCGGGGGTTGCAGCTGGTGGGGATGCTCAGCGCTGCCTGGGGCAGCCGGAGGATTCCGCGGGGGAAGACGGTGTGGTTCGAGCTGGCTCTGCCGGACGGGGACTCGCCGCCGCCGGATGCGGTGGAGGCGCTGCTGAGCCTGTACTGAGCGCGGATCAGCCCGCCAGCCGGCCCCTGGTCGCCCAGCCGCCGAAGGTCGCCGGGAGCAGGTCCCCGAGGATGATGCCGCCCAGGAGGGCGCGGTCCACGGGTTGTGGGGGCGGCTCCCGGCCGGAGGCCGCCTCGTACGCGTCGATGTCGCTCTCCGCCAGCGCCCGCGCCTGGCGAGCGAGGGTGAGGGCGCGGTCGGCGGCGTGGCGGGGGAGGAGGCGTTCCGCCTCGGCGAGGCGGGTGCGGGCGCGGCAGCCGGTGGCGCCGCGGTGGGTGGTGAGGAAGTCGCGGGCGGCGGCGACCTCGGTGCGGGCCGCGAGCAGGGCGCGGTCGGCGCGGGCCCGGGCGCGGGTCTCGGCGGCCCGGGTGCCGGC
>NZ_JBFAPH010000616.1:0-1552 GCF_040675635.1 Streptomyces sp. NPDC049577 | reverse complement strand
GGGACGGCGGCGGCGGGTGCGGCGAGGGTGCGGGCACGGTGGAGCAGGGTGGGGTCGGCCTGGACGTGCCACAGGCGCAGCAGGCGTTCGGCCTCGCCGACGGGGCCGCCGTCCTCCGGGGGCACCGGCTGGTACCAGCGGACGACCCGGGCGGGGACCTCGGCGAAGAGCTCGGGTTCCGGGCTGGTGGCCTCCTCGGGGAACGGGGGGACGGCCGGGGCGTCGCCGGCGAGCTGGGCGGCGGCGAGGGCGGAGAAGTTGCGGGCGCCCTTGCCGAAGTGCCGCTCGACGTAGTCGGAGCAGTGCTTGAGGACGAGCGCGGCGGCGCCGCGGTCGAGGGAGGCGAGCAGCATCTCCCGTACCCCGTCGGCGAATTCGTATCGCCGTCCGGTCTCCCCGGTGGCGTCCGCCGGGGCGGGCAGCTGCCACAGCAGGCCGCTGAGCAGGACTTCGGCGAGTTCCATGGGGCCGGTGTCGGGCAGCATGGCGCGCTGCACGACCTGCATGACGGGCAGGGTGAGCGGTACGGCGGCCAGGTGGACGGCCAGCCGCAGGGCGCCGGGGGAGGCGCCGGACCGGAAGACACGCAGGAGCTCGTCGGCGCTGCGGCCGGCCGGCCCGTCGGGGGTGGGTGCGGGACGCGGGGGGTGGTCGGGGCGTACCCAGCCGGCGGCGCCGTGGACGGTGGTGCGGCCGGGGCCGGAGAGCAGGCGGGCCCAGGCGCCGAGGGCGCCGCGGGTGGGCAGCAGGACGGGCACGGGCAGCGCGCCGGGGTCGGGCGGGGGCCCGTAGCCCTCGGGTTCGAAGTGCAGGCGGCCGCCGGTGGCGGGGTCGCGGACGAGGAGTCCGGCGCCGGCGGGCAGCGCGGTGCGCGGCCACAGGCGGGGTGGCAGCGGCTGGACGAGGGCGAGCGGCGAGGTGCGGGACCAGTGGTGCAGCAGCCGCTGGGCGCGGCCCTCCTGCCACAGGGGGCCCACGCAGTCGCTGATGACGAGGGTGAGTCGGCGCCCGGTGGGGTCGCGGAACTGGTCGGCGGGGCGCGGGCGGTGGTGTCGCGCGCTGCCGGGGGCGGCGGTGGTGCCGATCAGCGGGGTGCCGTCGTCGCCGCGGTGCAGATAGCGGACCTGGACGTCGCTGAAGACGCCGAGCTGGGCGCAGGTCTGGCGCAGTTCCTCCAGCATGCGCTCCCAGACGGCCATGCTGGGGGCGGTGTCCATGAGCAGCTGGATGGAGGCGGCGCGCCCCTCGGCCGGGCGGCGGACGGGGAGCAGCACGTCGCTGCGGGCGGCGCGGTCGGCGGTGGCGTCCTCGTCGAGGGGGCCGGGCGCGGGCGCGGCCAGGGGCCGGTAGCCGCGCAGGGGGCGCAGGGCGCGCTGGAGGCCGAGCAGGCCGGGCAGGGACGCGGCCATGGGCACGCGGATGGGGAAGGACTCGGCGGGGCCGCCGGTGCCCCCGCCGCCGTCGGCGTAGAGGGCGACGGGGCCGCTGCGTTCCGCCCGTTCGGTGGGACGGCCGGCGCCGGGGCCGTCAGGCGGTCCGGGGCGGCCGTGGC
>NZ_JBFAPH010000615.1:0-1561 GCF_040675635.1 Streptomyces sp. NPDC049577 | reverse complement strand
CCGCCCGGGGCACCCGGGTACGGCCCGTTCGCGGAGAGGGTGCGCCGCACGGTCTGGCCGGGCTTGACGGAAGGGACGGTCTCCGTCGTGTTCTCCAGCGCCGCCCCGGAATCCGACTGGAAGGCGAAGGTGATGGTGTAGGTGAGGGGCTGCGTCTCGTGGTTGGTGACCTCGAACTCGGCACACCGGCGGGCGCCCCGGCCCACGGCGGTGATCCGCACCCCGTCCTTCTCCGGAGCGGACGGCGAAGGGGTCGCCGTGCCGGAACCCCGGTGACCGCAGGAGGAACCGGACGGACCGGGCGCCTGGGCTCGTGCCGTGCCGCCTCCTGAACCGTCGGACTTCTGCGGACCGCAGGCCGTGAGCAGCACAGTGGCGGTCAGCACTGCGGCGGTCAGAATGGCGGGGAAGGGGCGGAGAACGCTGCGCATGCGCCGAGTCGATCAGGTCGGGACCACGGTGGGTATGGTGCAGGCCATATCGCCCGTCACAGCCGTGTCACAGAGCCGTGTGCGCACGACGCGCCGTGCTCAGGGATTCTCCTCCACGTACCGGAACTCCGGGCCGTACGTCTTCCCGCTCCCGCCGGGCAGCGGCACATGCATCAGTTGGCGCGCCAGAGCCTTCAACTGGACCATCTGGCCGACCGCTTGACCCAGTGGCTGCGTCGTCCCCGTCATCCACGCGCTTTGGAGGTCGCACAGCATGAGGCTGTAGCGCCGGTTGAAGGTGTCGAGGAGCTGCCGCGTGGACGCGTCGACCGGCGAGGGGCCGTTGTCCCAGCCGCCCTTCGGCACGGTGGCCATGCGCAGCACCGGCGGCATGGGGATTTCCGCGCCCACGAAGTCGAATCGGGGAGGATCGCCCGGCAGGACGACCAGCTTGTGGCCGTGGAAGATTTCCCGGAAGGAGTAGTAGTGCGCCATTTCACCGGGCTGCCCGGGAAAGGGGTTGTCCGGTGATGCCGCGGTGCCCTCCCCCTGCTCCTTGATGATCGTGATCGCTTGCTCGACATCCGCGAACGAGTTGAGCGCCACGACGTCGTTCCCCATGCCGTGGTCGGCGGCCATGAGTCTGGTCACCTGCCGGGTGCCCGCGATGAGGTTCTGGTTGTTCCTGAACGCCTCGAGGACGGCGGAGTAGAAGGCACCGATCGACACTCCGGCCGTTTCGGACTCGACGACGGGATCCTCCGGTTTCTCGATCTCGGAGTACATGTCGACCGTCTGCGTGCTCAGTCCGCCGAGGGAAACGGTCAGACCGGGCCGGACGCCTCCGGGCAGCGGTCCGGGGTATTTCGGAACCACGTCCGCGTCCGCGAGGCGTGGCGTTCCGCCGATCGTGGTGAGCATGTTGCAGGCGAGTCCCAGATGGGACATCTCGTCGAAGACGATTTCCTTGATCGTGCCGAAGACCTCGCTGTCCTCGGCGGATTCCTCGATCGACCAGAGGCCGCACAGATAGGGCCACCACCGGCCTGCTCACCTGGCCGCACCAGATCAACAGCGGTCTCTGCGACCGTCTCCTGTCCGCCTTCCGCATCGGCGGAGCCGACCTGCGC
>NZ_JBFAPH010000614.1:0-1576 GCF_040675635.1 Streptomyces sp. NPDC049577 | reverse complement strand
GGGCCCATCCGGTCGAGTTGCCCTCCGGACTGGGGCTGGACGCGTCCGGGGTGGTGGACGAGATCGGCGAGGGCGTCGAAGGGGTGGAGGTCGGCGACCACGTGTTCGGCGAGGGCTCGGACACCTATGCCGAGTTCGCCGTGCTGTCGGCCTGGGCCCGGATGCCCGAGGGTCTGACGTTCGAAGAGGCGGCCGGGTACCCGTCCGTGGTGGAGACCGCGCTGCGCATCATCCTCGAGGTCGGCGTGCAGCCCGGGCAGACGCTGCTGGTCAGCGGTGCGTCCGGGGGCGTCGGATCGGCGGTGCTGCAGATCGCCCGCGACCGTGGCATCACGGTGATCGGCACGGCCGGGGCCGCGAACCAGGACTACCTGCGCAGCCTGGGCGCCCTCGCCACGACGTACGGCGAGGGCTGGGCCGAGCGGGTGCGGCAGCTCGGCCCTGTCGACGCGGCTCTCGACCTGGCCGGCTCGGGCGTGATTCACGAGCTCGTCGAGCTGACCGGAGATCCGCAGAAGGTGATCTCCATCGCCGATCTCGGCGCACCGGAGCTCGGGGTCCGGTTCTCCGGCACGGCCGGGAGTGTGCCGGAAGCACTCGCCGAGGCCGTCCGCCTCATCTCGCGGGGAAAGCTCCACATCCCGGTCGAGAAGTCGTACCCGCTCGCCGAGGCCGCGGCGGCGCACATCGACAGCCGGGCCGGCCACACGCGCGGCCGCCGGGTCCTGATCGTCTGACCCGTATCCCGAACAGAGCACTCAGTCCTGGTGCCGCGCGGGTGTCCCGGCCCTTGGGGAGCAGACGGACAGGCCGAGCGGGAACATCCTCCTGGCAGGGCCGAGGACGGGGCGGAGAGTGGCCCGAACCGCCCTCCTGGAAATTCGGACGATCATGGTGCGTGGTCCGCGCGGAAACCCTCGACGGCCTCCTGGAGGCATGCCTCGCCCTCGGACAGCCGGTCGTTGTAGACGGCGATCAGTCCCCGAGCGCCAAGCGCCCACCCGTGCAGGGCGGCGTCACCGGTCTCGCGGGAGAGCCACACCGCTCGCACCGCTTCTCCGTCGGCGTGGCCGACGGCCCGCGATGACGTACGCGTCGACCAGCGCCCTGCGGGCCCGGCCCTCGCTCCGGGCATCCCCCGCCGCGCGCGCCGCGTCCCGTGCCGCCGTCGCCACCTCCTCGTACGCGTGTGCCCTGGCGCCGGACTCGGCGAGGTCCTTCGCCGCCCAGAGCAGGTCGACGGCGCGCCGCAGCCGTTCGCCGTCGAGTGAGCTCCGTACGCAGGCGAGGAGGCAGTCGGCCTCCTCGTACAGCCAGTCCCGGGCCTGGCGGGGGCCGGAGAAGCCGAGCGCGGGGCGGTCCACCGGCGCCAGGTGGTCGGCCAGGCGGTCGCCGGGCCGCTCGATCGCGTACACCGCCGCCGCCGTCGCAAGGTAGAAGTCGAGCAGCCGCGACAGCGCCTCGCCGCTCTCCGAGGGCGCCTCGTCGCGTTCGGCGCAGGCACGCGCGTAGAGCCGGACGAGGTCGTGGAAGCGGTAGCGGCCGGGGGCGGCGGATTCGAGGAGGGAGGTGTCGA
>NZ_JBFAPH010000613.1:0-1594 GCF_040675635.1 Streptomyces sp. NPDC049577 | reverse complement strand
AAACGCCCGGTTACATTCCGAACCCGGAAGCTAAGCCTTTCAGCGCCGATGGTACTGCATGGGGGACCGTGTGGGAGAGTAGGACGCCGCCGAACAATCTTTCAAGGACCCTTGGTCCCAGCGTTCAGCTGGGACCAAGGGTCCTTTTTGTTTGTCTGTGTATTTCCCCGAAGCGCGCCTGTGAGCCGGGTGCGCGAGAATGTATGCGTACCTGAAGACAGGAGTCACCGTCGATGTCCACCAACTCTCCCGACGACCGCTCGGCCGGCGAGCCGCGTCGCGGAGGCCCTCGCGGCCCGCGTGGCGGCGGCTTCCGTCGCGACGACCGCTCCGGCGGCTTCCGTCGTGACGACCGTGGCCCGCGCCGCGATGACGACCGAGGTGGCTTCCGCCGGGACGACCGTCCGTCCTTCCGCCGTGATGACGACCGTGGCGGCTTCCGCCGCGATGACCGTCGTGACGAGCGGGGCGGTGGCTACGGCCGTCGCGACGACCGTCCCTCCTTCCGTCGTGACGATGACCGTGGTGGTTTCCGCCGCGATGATCGCCGCGATGAGCGTCGTGATGACCGTGGCCCGCGCCGCGATGACGACCGTGGCGGCTTCCGCCGGGACGACCGTCGTGACGAGCGGGGCGGTGGCTACGGCCGTCGCGACGACCGTCCCTCCTTCCGTCGTGATGACGACCGTGGCGGCTTCCGCCGCGATGATCGCCGCGATGACCGTGGGCCGCGTCGCGATGACGACCGTGGTGGTTACGGCCGTCGCGATGACCGTCCGTCGTTCCGTCGTGACGATGACCGTGGTGGTTTCCGCCGCGATGACCGGCGTGATGAGCGTCGTGATGACCGTGGTCCGCGTCGTGACGACGACCGTGGCGGCTTCCGCCGGGACGACCGTCCCTCGTTCCGCCGCGATGAGCGTCGTGACGATCGTGGCCCGCGCCGTGACGACGACCGTGGCGGCTACGGCCGTCGCGATGACCGTCCGTCGTTCCGTCGTGACGATGACCGTGGTGGTTTCCGCCGCGATGACCGCCGCGATGAGCGTCGTGACGATCGTGGCCCGCGCCGTGACGACGACCGTGGCGGCTTCCGCCGGGACGACCGTCCCTCGTTCCGCCGCGATGAGCGTCGTGACGACCGTGGCCCGCGTCGCGATGACGACCGTGGCGGCTACGGCCGTCGCGACGACCGCCGTGACGAGCGCGGCGGCGGTTTCGGCCGCCGGGACGACCGTGGCCCCCGTCGGGACGACCGCGGCGGCCCCCGCCGTTCCTTCCGTGACGACCGTCAGGGCGGCGGTTACCGCGGCCGCGACGACCGCTCCGGTGGTTACGGTCGCCGCGACGACCGGGACCGGGACCGCGACCGTGAGCCGGTGAAGCGGCTGCCGATCCCGGACGACGTGACCGGTGACGAGATCGACAAGGACGTCCGGCAGGAGCTGATGAGCCTGCCCAAGACGCTCGCGGAGGACGTCGCCCGCAACCTCGTCATGGTCGCCAGGCTGCTCGACGAGGAGCCCGAGCAGGCGTACGCCTACTCCCGTGTCGCCCTGCGGCTCGCGTCCCGCGTTGCCGCCGTGCGCGAGGC
>NZ_JBFAPH010000612.1:0-1637 GCF_040675635.1 Streptomyces sp. NPDC049577 | reverse complement strand
GACGGCACGGCCTACGTCCAGGCCGGGGCCGGCGTCGTCGCCGACTCCGACCCGGCGGCCGAGGACGCCGAGTGCCGCAACAAGGCGGCCGCGGTCCTCGCGCCGCTTCGGCCGGCTGACGACCGCCCTCGCCCTCGTCGAACTGAACGAGGACCGCGGTGTGTTCGGGCCCTGCCCCGGCCGCCGTTCCCACGTCCCGGACCGGGTGCACCGCCTCCTCGCCCCGGCCCCGCGCCTGACGGCGGCCCGCCGCCTGCGGCTGACGGCCGTCGCCGCCCTGGTGCCGGCCGTGCCGCTGCTCGTCACCTTCGTCCCGGGCCTCAGGGCGCTGGGCTAGCGGGCGCGCCGCCGCCGTTCGGGTGAGGTTTCCCGGACGGCAGGTCGGGCCGTGCGCGCAGACTGGAAGGGATGGGGGAGGAGAGAGGAAGAAACCCCATGCAGACTGACAGCCTGACGCGCTTCCTGCACGCCCTGAGCCCCGCGAGCCGGGAGAAGGTCGAACAGCTGCCGCGCGAGCGGCAGGAGAAGCTGGCCGACGCATGGGAGGCCGACCTCCGCGACAACACCGACCTGCTGACCGTCAGCGAACTCGACCCCGCGGAGGCGGAGAGCGAGGCGGCCGAGCACATCGTCAGGACCCAGACCTGAGCCCCGCCCGCCATCGGCACCTGCCGTCGGGCGGTTGACCCACCCCACCGCCCCCGATAGCTTCGCCACACGGATGACCGATTCCGCGAACCGGAAACGGGGTGGGTGGCATGGGGCAGCAGACGGCAGTCGCGACGACCTTCACGCACACGACCGGCGCACGCGTGGCCGCCTCACTGGCCCGCGTCGACGCCGAGCTCGCCCGCCGCTATCCCGGCGACGCCGGCACCAGGCAGCCCGTCCACACCGTCTACGTCCCCGCCGACGCCCTCGCGCCGGACACCGTCCGCGCCTGGGGCGACGGCGCGCTCGCCGCCCTCGACGAACACGCCCCCGACGCACGGTCCTTCGCCGGAATCCTCGGCATACCCGCCCCGCTCGCCGGGCCCGTCCACGACCGCGTACGGGCCAAGCTCCGCCGCGAGCCGGTGGAGGACCTGCGCATCGACTTCGAGGACGGCTACGGCCCGCGCCCCGACGCCGAGGAGGACGCGGCGGCCGCCCGCGCGGCCCGCTTCGTCGCCGGGGCGTGCGAGCGGGGCACCGCGCCCCCGTACGTCGGCATCCGCATGAAGTGCCTGGAGGCGGCCGTCCGCGACCGGGGCATCCGAACCCTGGACGTCTTCCTCACCGGCCTGATGGACGCCGGCGGGCTGCCCGAGGGGCTCGTCCTCACCCTGCCCAAGGTCACCTACGCCGAGCAGGTCACCGCGATGGCCGGCCTCGCGGCCGAGTTCGAGGAGGCACGCGGCCTGGCGCCGGGCCGGATCCGTTTCGAGATACAGATCGAGACTACCCAGGCCGTCCTCGGCCCCGACGGCCGGGCCACCGTCGCCCGCATGATCGACGCGGGCGGGGGCCGGGTCACCGCCCTGCACTACGGCACCTTCGACTACAGCGCCGCCTGCGGCATCAGCGCCGCACACCAGGCCCCCGACCACCCCGCCGCGGACCACGCCAAGGCGGTCATGCAGGTCGCCGCGGCCGGC
>NZ_JBFAPH010000611.1:0-1639 GCF_040675635.1 Streptomyces sp. NPDC049577 | reverse complement strand
CCGGCCCTTCACCACTGGGATCGCCAAGCGTCAGGCGCCGAAGGAGGTGTGGCACACCAAGGTCTTCCGCCGCATCAACGTCGTGATCACCTCGGCGCCTGGTGGGCGGTGACGGCCCAGCCGTGCCGCACCTCGTCGGCCACCCGCTCCGGGGGGACGACCACGGCCGTGCCCGCGCAGTCGAGCCGCAGGCCCTCCGCGCCGGCCGAGACCACCGTGCCCGGCACCATGCGGCCCGGGGCCGGGACGTAGGCGACCCGGTCGCCCGGGTCGAAGCCGCCGAACCGGCCCGGGCCCGGGTTGAGCCGCTCCTTGAGCGCCGCGTTGAGCGCCCGCGTCCCCGCGGCGCCGCCGTGGCCCGGGGTGATGACCTGGGTCTGCTCCGCCGGCACGCCGAACGCGCGCGGGACGGAGTCGGCGACCAGCTGCACCGCGCGGTGCACCGCCTCGCCCGCGTCCCGCACGGGAACCGTCACGACCTCCTTGCCCGGGGCCTCGACCTCGGCGAGCTCGCCGACGCCGATGCCCGAGACCAGCTCGCCGATCGGCCCCGGGTCCGGGGTGCGGGAGACGACGACAGGACAGGCGCGGGACGCCACGACGTCCGCGAAGACCCGGCCCGGCCCCGCCGACCACAGCACGCCGGGATCGCCGCCCAGCACCAGCCGGGCGCCGTCCGGCAGCGACTCGACCAGCAGCGCCGCCGTCTCCACGTCCAGCTGCGGGGCGTCGAGGACGGCCAGCAGGTCCAGGGCGAGGGCGCCGTCCTCGTCGCGGCCGGGACCCTCCTGGCCGGACAGCAGCCCGGCCACCGTGACGGCCTCCTCGTCGCCGAGGGCGGCCAGTCGCCGCCTGCCGTCCTCGGTGTGCGCGGCGGCGTACGCCCGCAGGCCCGCCGAGCGCGCCGCCGCGACGAGGGCCGCGGGCTCGGCGCGTGCCGCCTCGCCGCCGCTGTGCGCGACCAGGCCGGAGGCCGCGGCGGCGCGGATCAGCTCGGCGGCGGAGGGGGAGGGGGCGGCCTCCGCGGCCGCCGACCAGTCCGCGGCCTCCACGGTGCCCAGCAGCCGCGCGAGCCCGTCGGCGAGGCTCTCCTCGGCCATGGCGTACCGGTCGAGGCCCAGCAGGAGCCGTACGGGCTCCCCGCCGGCCTCGCCCTCGCCCGAGTCCGCGCCCGCGTCCTCGCCGGCCTGCCCGGCGTCCGTCCCGCCCTCGGGGAAGACCAGCACCGCGCCCTCCGCGATCACGCCCTGCAGGGCGGCGTCCGGATCCGGTACGGACCGCTTGGCGAGCTCCGCCCGCAGCACGGACGACTCCAGCACGGTGTGCCCCGCGAGGGCGGCGCGCTCCAGCAGCCAGACCACCAGGGCGTGCGCCCGGCGCTCGTCCCCCGGCCCACACTCCGGTCCGAGCAGAGCCCGGGCGAACCCGTCCGCCTGCTCGGGCCGCACTCCGGCCACCGCCAGCAGCCGCCAGGGGTCCTCCCGCAGCTCCTCGGCGGCGTGCTCGCCCAGTGCCTCCGCGGCCTTCGCGGCCAGCTGCTCCGGCGCCCCGCCGGCCGCGTAGGCGATGCCCCGCGTGTCCAGCAGGACCGTGCAGTGGGCGCGCTGCGGCTGTTCCTCGCGGCGCACCATCAGCTCGC
>NZ_JBFAPH010000610.1:0-1652 GCF_040675635.1 Streptomyces sp. NPDC049577 | reverse complement strand
GAGTGATGTCCTCGCCGAGCGCAGCCTGTTCCGCGCGGTACGGCGGGTGCCGCCCGGGCACCTGCTGCTGATCGGCCCCGAGGGCGCCCGGGCAGAGCGGTTCGAGCCGGCCGCCTATCCGCCGGCCGGGCTGCGGCAACAGGCGCCGGCGGTGCGGGCCGCGCTCGCCGAGGCCGTGGCCGCCCGGATCGACGAGCGGCCCGTCAGCGCGGACCTGGCGGGTCTGGACTCCACCACGCTCGCCTGCCTGGCCGCCCAGCACACCGAGGTGGCCGCGGTGACGTTCGCCGACGAACGCCTGCGCGACGACGACCTGGCGTACGCGGTCCGCACCGCGGCCACCGTGCCGGGCCTGACCCATCGCACCGTTCCCGGCGCCGAGGACACCGTGTACTACGCCCATCTCGCGGACCTGGGGCATCTGCCGGTGACCGACGCGCCGAACGCGTACGCGGTCACCGCCTCCATCAAACGCACCGTGCTCGCCGCGGTCGCCGGACAGGCGCCGGCGCCGGGGGTGCACTTCACCGGGGCCGGCGGGGACGCGGTGCTCTCCGCTCCTTCCTCCTACCTCTCCGACCTCCTGCGCGAGGGACGGCGGCGGCGGGCATGGCAGCACGCGCTGGTGCACGCCCGGCTGCGGCACACCTCTGCCTTCGCCGTGCTCGCCCGCGCCCGGCCCGCCTCCCGTACGGACCTGGCGGGGACGTGGCAGGAGACGGCCGCCGAACTGCGGCGCCCGGCCCGGGACTGGGTGCCGCAGGCCCAGCGGCCCATCTCCTGGACACCGCTGCTGGCCTCGGCGGACTGGATGACCACAGGCGTCCGCCACCACCTCGCCGAGGCCCTGGACCAGGCGGCGAGCGAGCTCACCGACGCGCCAGGGCGGCTGGCGGACTGGTCGGACCGGCAGGACCTGGTGCGGGTCGGAGCGAACACCGCCGGGTGGCGGGAGCTGGCACTGGCCGACCACGTCATCGAGCTGGCCGCCCCGTTCCTCGACAACGAGGTGATCCGGGCCTGCCTGGCCGTGCCCGCCGACCAGCGCGGGGCACCGGGACGGTACAAGCCGCTGCTGGAGGCGGCGTTCACCGGCAGCGGCGTGCTGCCGCCCTTCGTGCTCGCCCGCACCACCAAGGGCGGCTTCAACGCCCTCGCCTACCAGGGTCTGCGCGAGAACGCCCCCGCCCTGCGGGACCTGCTCGGCCCGTCATCGCGCCTGGCCGCTCTCGGGCTGGTCACCTCCCAGCCCGTGCATGCGGCGCTGGAGCGGGCCGCCGCCGGGCAGCCCACGGCCCAGGGCGCCCTGCACCTGGTGGTGGCCGCCGAGGTGTGGCTGCGGCAGCTCGCCGAGGCACCTGTCCGGTGGTGGGAGGAGGTGAGCGGCCGTGTGGCGGCTGTGTGAGAGCGCCCACCCGGTCCTCACCGACGAAGGCGGCGCCATCCTCGACGAGCACACCGGCCGGTGGACCCAGCTCACCCCGACCGCGTCCGCCGCGGTGATGCTCCTGCTCGCCTCCACCACCACCGAGCAGGCCGCGACCCTCTTCGCCGTGCACTACGGCAACCAGCGACTCCTCGCCCCGCGAGGCGCGCGAGCGCAGCATGTCCAGGCACACCCGGCCGACGACGGTGGTCAGCCAGCCGCCCAG
>NZ_JBFAPH010000609.1:0-1667 GCF_040675635.1 Streptomyces sp. NPDC049577 | reverse complement strand
CGTGGGCAGCTGGGCGCGGGTGTCGCGCCAGGGGCGGGGGCCGGAGCCGCGCTTGCGTGACCGCCAGGCCACGCCGACGGTCGCCCGGCCCGTGAGGCCCGTCAGCCGCCGCTCCAGCAGGGCGGCCCGGCGGGCGACGCTCGTCTCGCCGCCCCGGGCCCGGGTCAGCTCCTCCTCCAGGCCGGCCAGTTCGCGTTCGAGGTTCTCGCGGCGGGAGGTACGGGCGGCGGCACGCATTCCGGCGTCCTGACGGGCGGCGGCGCGGCGCTCGTGCTCGCGCTCGGCGGCGTCGAGCGCCTCGCGGGCGGCGAGCAGATCGCCGGAGGCGTCCCGGGCCCGGGCGAAGGAGGTCTCCAGCTCCTGGAGGGCGTCGGCCAGTTCGGCGACGGGAGCCGGTCCTGCGGCCTCGGTGACGGCGGCGAGCTCCCGGTGCAGGGAGCGTACGAGGGCGTCGGCCGTCTCGCGGGCGGCTTCGGCCCGCTGGTACTCCTCCAGGGCGGCCTCCTCGGCCGCGCGGTCCACGTGGCCGGCCTCGGCGCGGGCCGGGGCGGGGTGCTCGGTGGCGCCGCACACGGCGCACGGGGTGCCGGCGCTCAGGCGGGCGGCGAGTTCGGCGGCCATGCCGTCGATCCGGCGTTCCTTGAGGTCGAGCCAGTCCTCGCGGGCCCGGGCGGCCCGGTCCCGGGCGGCCGGCCGGCGGGCCTCGGCCTCGGCGGCCTCCCGGGCGAGGGCGTCGCGGCGGCGGGCGGCGTCGAGGGTGCGGCGGGCGGGTTCGAGCTGCCCGCCGAGCCGTTCGGCGCGGCCGACCGCCTCCTGGGCGTCCTCGACGCGCCGCCGGTGGCGGTCGCGCTGGGCTTCCCAGGAGGCGAGCCACTCGTCGGTCTCGGCCAGCACCTCCTCGTCGGCGCGGGCCTCACGGTCCAGGGCCGCGAGCTCGCCGGTGATCCCGGCGGCCCGTTCCTCGGCACGGCGGGCGGCGGACAGGGCGCCGAGTTCCTCGCGGAGGGCGTGTTCCAGCGCGGCCAGTCGCTCGGGGCTCGCGTCGCGGTGGGCCTCGGGGAGGGCGGCGCGGGCCCGCCGTTCGGCCTCGGCGGCGGCTCGGTGCTCCTGTTCGGCGCGGTCGCGCAGGGCGAGGACGGGGACGACCGCCTCGGCGGCCCGGGCGCGGTCGAGCCGCCGCCGTACGTCTTCGCGCTCGGCCGCGCCCTCGGCGAAGGCGTCCGCCCGCTGCCGGGCGTCGGCGTGCCGGCGCTGGAGGGCGGCCAGGTCACGGGTCCCGTCGGCCCGCTGCCGGGCGGCGCGGTGGGCGGCCTCGGCGGCGTGGACGGCGGCCTCGGCGATGTCCCGCCGTTCGCGGGCGTTCGTGCGGGCGAGGGCGGCCCACTCCAGTACGGCCTCGGCCAGACCGGCGTCCCCGGGCCCGAGGGCCGGCTCCGCGGAGCCGCGCGGCGCGGGCACCCGGGCGCGGGGACCCTGCTCCGGGACGGTCGCGGCCGGGGTGCCACCCGTCCGGGCGGTGGCCGGGTGGGGCGTGCCGACCTCGGGCAGCGCGGGGTCCGCGGCCGCCTGCCGCATGCGGTGGCCGACCGCGAGCAGCCGTTCGTCGCCGGCGCGCACCTGCGCCTCGGCGGCGCGGCGCAGTTCGGTCAGCTTGTCCTCGACGGCGG
>NZ_JBFAPH010000608.1:0-1669 GCF_040675635.1 Streptomyces sp. NPDC049577 | reverse complement strand
GCGCCCCCGGTCCCGGCGGCGCTCGCGCCGGGGATCTTCACGCACGCCTTCCCGTGCGGCTTGACCTGACCGTCGATGTGCTCGAACCCCTCGGCGCAGACGACGGTTCCGGCCGGCAGATCGCGGCCCAGCGCCACCGTGAAGAACTGACCGTGCCGCCAGTGCCGGACCGCGCTCTCGGTGTTCTTCCGGCCCAGGCCGGAGAGCCGGTAGTGCCCGAAGAAGTCGTCGGCGGGGGAGGCGGGAGAGGCCGAGGCCCGGGCCACGTACCGGCCGCTCCCCTCGACCGTCAGACACGTCCCGCCCGCACACCCCGCCGTCGCCGCGAAGGCCGAGGGGCCCATGGCCAGGAACACCGCCGCCGTGAGTACGGCCGTCGTCGCAATACGCTTCATGGCCCCCGAGCGTGCCAGCAACGCGCGCCCGCCCCACCGTGACGGGACGGACGCCGCACGAAAGAAGGATTCGGCCGATCAACCGACCTCAATACTGCCGGTCATGAACGGATGCGGTGTGCAGTGGTAGGTGTAGGTCCCGGCCGTGGTGAAGGTCTCGGAGAAGCTCTGGCCCTTGGCGAGCAGGCCGGAGTCCCAGGCGCCGCTGTCGGACGTCGTGGTGTGCTTGACGTTGTCGGCGTTGGTCCAGACCACGGTGTCGCCCGGCTTGACGGACAGATCCTGCGGCTGGAACGAGAAATCCGAGATGCTGACGTAGTACCGGGTGGCGGCCTGCGCGAGGGGCGCGGGACCGACGGCCATGAGCACGCCCAGGGCGAGCGCGGCGAGCAGGGCGAGGGTCGCCCGGAGAGAAGAGCGCAACAACATGGGGGATACCCCCTTCGGTGATGCTCTTGCCCATCAATTCCAGGGAAAGTCCCGGCTCGCGCAGCTGTCAAACGGTCCGCCGGCCGGGAACCGCCCCGGCCGGGGCCGCGTCCACCAGGCGACACGCACGATCGCACATGCCCCACCCAGGAGCGCCGGACATGACCGCAACCGCCACCCGCTTCCTCTATCTGACCCGGCACGGCGACGCCCTGGCGGACGGCAGCGGGCTGACCGAGAGCGGCCTGAGACAGGCGGCGCTGCTCGGTCGCCGCCTCGCCGACGTGCCGCTCTCGGCCGTCCACCACGGCCCGCTGCCGCGTGCCGCGCAGACCGCGGCGACGATAGGGCAGCACCTCGACGGCGTCCCCCTGCACGCCTGCGAGATCGCCGGCGACTACCTGCCCCACGTGCCCGAGCGGGCCGAGCTCCCCGCCGACTCGGCGGACCATCTGCTCCGGTTCCTCGCCCCCTGGCCCGAGCACGAGCGCCTGCGCGGCCCCGCCCTGGCCGCCGGGGCCCTGGAGCGGTTCACCGGCCCGGTGGAGGGCACCGAGGAACGCCACGAACTCGTTGTCACCCACAACTTCCTGATCGGCTGGCTGGTCAGCCGGCTCATGGTGGCTCCGAAGTGGCGCTGGCTCGCCCTCAACCACTGCAACGCGGCGCTCACCGTCATCCGCTACACCCCGGGCCGCCCCGACACGGTCCTGCTCTACAACGACATGCGTCACCTGCCCGCCGATCTGCGCTGGACGGGCTTCCCGGCGGAACTCCACATGTGACGGCGGCTCAGCGGCGCGCCTTCGCGCACCAGGCGTCGCGGGCCGCTCCCTGGACCGGCA
>NZ_JBFAPH010000607.1:0-1673 GCF_040675635.1 Streptomyces sp. NPDC049577 | reverse complement strand
GCCGTGGCCGGCTGGGCGCGGCCGCTGGCGCGCCGCGCGGCGCTGGCCCTGCCGGCGCTCGGCGACCTGGGGCCGGTGGCCACGCTCGGCCCCCGGCTGCCGGGCTGCGCCCCGGCACTGGACCTGGACGCGCCCCGTGCGGCGCTGCCCGCGCGGCCGGACGGGGACGGGGACGCGGTCGTCGTCTTCACCTCGGGAACGACTTCGCGGCCCCGTGCGGTGGTCCACACCCGGTCGTCGGTCACGGCCGGGATGGGCGCGGTGAGCCGGCTGTTCGCCCCGCGCGCGGGGCGGCCGGTGCTGGGCGGCACGTTCTTCGTGCTCGTGCCGTCGCTGGCCGGCGGCGCGCCGGTGGCGCTGCCGGCGCGCGCGCCGCGGGTACTGGCGCGGCAGCTCGGGCGGCTGCGGCCCCGGGCGACGTATCTGACGCCGCCGCAGCTGCGAGCGGCGCTGCGGGAGGACGCCCGTTTCACCGGCGGGGTGTGGACGGGCTCGGCCCCGGCGAGCGCGGAGCTTCTGACCCGGGTGCGGCGGGCGGGCGCCGAACAGGCGTGGGGCGTGTACGCGCTGACCGAGCTGTTCCCGGCGGCGGCCGTCGAGCAGGCGGAGAAGGCGGCGTTCGACGGGGAGGGTGATCTGGTGGGCACGCTGCTGCCCGGCGTCGAGGCGAGGACGGACGGCACCACGGGCGAGCTGTGGCTGTCCGGCCCGGCCGCGCGGGACCGCTACCTGGGCGACGCCCCGGACCCGTGGGTGCGCACGGGTGACCGCGGGCGCGTCGAGGACGGGAGGGTCGTGCTGGAGGGGCGGTGCAAGGACATGGTGCTGCGCCGGGCGGAGAACATCTATCCGGGGCTGTACGAACCGGCGTTGCACGTGCCGGGCGTCGAGCTCGCCGTGCTGGTGGGGGTGCCGGCCGAGGACGGTGACGAGCGGCTTGTCGCCCTGGTCCAGCCGCAGCCGGACGCGGACCCCCGCACGCTGCGGTCGGCGCTCGCGGCGCCGCTGGCCCGTATGGGCACGGCTCGGCCCGACGCGGTGCTCCTCGGGGAGGTCCCGCTGAAGGGCCGTTCCCGCAAGCCGGACCGGGCGGCCGCCGCGCGCCGGGCGGCGGCCCGGCTGGGCCTTCGCTCAGGTTCAGGCTCGGGTTCGGGCTCGGGCTCGCGCCGGCAGGGCGGCGTGCTGTGACCGCGCGGGGCGCGGCCGTCGCGCGCCGCCGTGACCGGCGGGTCTACCGGGCCGGGCATCCGCTGCTGTTCGCACTGCTGGCCGCCGCGCGGCGCGCGCCCGTTGTGCGGGTCGGCCGGGCCGTGCTGGTGCACGAGGCCGGTGCCTTCCGGCAGGCGTTGACCCGCGTGCCGCTGGACCGGACGGCGGCCGGTACGACCGGGCGGGCCGCGCACGTCGCCCTGGGCGGCGAGCCCGGGCCGGGCGTGCTCTTCGACCAGCAGGGCGCGGAGCACCGGGCCGGCCGCCGGGAACTCGGCGACGCCCTGTCGGCGGCCGGGGTGGAACGGCTGCGGCCGGTGTGGTCGGAGGTGCTGGCCCGGGGTCTCGCGCCGCTCGCCGCGGGCCGTGAGGTCGATGTGGTGCCGCTGGCCCAGGAGTTGGCGGGGGCCACGGCCGGCGCGCTGCTGGGCGTCGACGCCGACCCCCGTGGCCTGGCCGTCGCC
>NZ_JBFAPH010000606.1:0-1681 GCF_040675635.1 Streptomyces sp. NPDC049577 | reverse complement strand
CAGCGCCAGCGCCACCACCCCCACGGCGGTCAGCACCACCACGGCCAGCACGGCCAGGTGCCGCACGTCGTCCGAACCGTGCACATGGCGGTAGACGTCCGGCGCTACGACCCGGTCTTCCGTTCCCGCCCCGGCGACGAGGCGGCCACCCTGCTGTTCCTGCCGCTCGCCCATGTCTTCGGGCGCATGGTGCAGGTCGCGGCCGTGCGCGGCCGGGTGAAACTCGGGCACCAGCCGGAGCTGTCGGCCGCCGCGCTCCTGCCCGACCTGCGCGCGTTCCGGCCGACGTTCGTCCCGGCCGTCCGCTATGTATTCGTGTAGGTGTTCGCCGCGGCGCGGCGCGCCGCCGAGCGCGCGGGCCGGGGCGGCGTGTTCGACAAGGCTGTCGACGTCGCCGTGCGCCACGCCCACGCCCAGGAGGAGCGCGCCTTCGGCACCGGCCCCGGTCCGGGCGCGGCGCTGCGCGTCCAGCACCGGCTGTACGACCGGCTCGTCTACTCCGGCGTGCGCGAGGCGCTCGGCGGCAGGATGCGGTTCGCGATGTCCGGGGGTTCGGCGATGGAGCGCCGGCTGGGGCTGTTCTTCGCGGGCGCGGGCATCACCGTCTTCGAGGGGTACGGGCTGACGGAGACCACCGGCGCCGCGACCGCCAACCCGCCCGAACGCACCCGCTTCGGCACCGTGGGCCACCCCGTCCCCGGCACGAGCGTCCACATCGCGGACGACGGCGAGGTGTGGGTGCGCGGCGACCAGGTCTTCGCCGGCTACCTGGGCGACGAGCGGGCGACCGGCGCGGTGCTCCGGGACGGCTGGCTGGCCACCGGTGACCTGGGCGAGCTGGACGACGAGGGCTATCTGACCATCACCGGCCGCAAGAAGGAGATCCTCGTCACCTCGAGCGGCAAGAGCGTCGCGCCGCTGCTGCTGGAGGAGCGGGTCCGGGCCCATCCGCTGATAGCCCAGTGTGTGGTCGTCGGCAATGACCGCCCCTACGTCGCGGCGCTGATCACCCTGGACGAGGAGGCCGTCGAGCACTGGCTGACGATGCGCGGCCGGCGCGTGCCCGAACCGGGCGATCTGGTACGCGACCCGGATCTGGAGGCGGAGATCCGCCGGGGTGTGGCGGCGGCCAACACGCTCGTCTCCCAGGCCGAGTCGATCCGCACCTTCCGCATCCTGGGCGCGCCGTTCACCGAGGAGCGGGGGCTGCTGACCCCCTCGCTCAAGCTCAGACGGCGGGCCATCGAGCGGGCCTACGCGGCCGAGGTCGAGGCGCTCTACGAAAAACCGGGCGCGCCGGGAATGTGAGAGAAGAGGTTCCGGTTGAGCATGGAGGCAAGCGCACCTCCGACGTAGGTAAGGATCGACCGCTCGTGAGCAAGGTCCCCTCCATCACTCTCAACAACGGCGTACGGATGCCCCAGCTGGGCTTCGGTGTGTGGCAGGTCCCGGACGCCGAGGCGACCGCGGCCGTGTCGGCCGCGCTGGAAGCGGGGTACCGCAGCATCGACACGGCCGCCGTGTACGAGAACGAGAAGGGCACGGGACAGGCCCTGACCTCGTCGGGCGTCCCGCGCGACGAGCTGTTCGTCACGACGAAGCTGTGGAACAGCGCCTCCGAGACCTGGACCCGCGAGAACGTGCTGCGCGAGTTCGACGCCTCGCTCTCCCGGCTCGGCCT
>NZ_JBFAPH010000605.1:0-1691 GCF_040675635.1 Streptomyces sp. NPDC049577 | reverse complement strand
CGGACCTCCAGGTCGGCGACGTCGGCGTGCGGGACGCGGTGGCCCGCGCCCTGGAGGCGGCCGGCCGCATCGTCACCGCCTCGGCGGGCACCGGCGGCACCGTCGGCGACCCCGGGGCCGCGACGCCCGAGGCCGTCGCCGAGCTGGGCCGGCGCGTCGGACGGCCCCTGCTCGTCCTCCTCGACGGACCCGAGGAGATGCCGCCCGTCCTGGCCCACGGGCTGCCCGCCTGGACGGCCGCCACCGCGAAGTGGCTCGACAGCACGTCCGCCAAGATGATCGTCGCCTGCCGGCCGGAGCACTGGGAGACGGCCGGGGCGCTCTTTCCGCCGGACGCGCTCCATGTGCCCGCCCCCGAGCCCGCCGACGCGCTGATGAGCCCGGCAGCCCTGCTGTGCGCCGCCTCCGGGCCCCGCGCGCTGCCGCCCTGTACCCGGCTGACCGGTCTCACCCCGGCGCAGGCCGCCGAGGCACGCGCCTCCTACGCGATCCCCGCCGACGCCATCGCCCCGGCGGACGCCGCCCACCCCCTGGCCCTCCGGCTGCTCGCCGAGGTGCGCGCGGCGCTCCCCGGCGGCGTCGAGCGCCCCGACCCCGGCTCCGGGCGGGCCGCGCCCGACCGGTGGGACGTCTTCTCCGCCCACCTCGACCTCGTCTGCCTGCGCATCGCGGTGCGCCTGGCCGCCTCCCGCCGCCCGCCGCTGCGCGGCACGGCGGTCCGCCGGCTCGCCGCGCGCGTCGCCGGGCAGGTCCACGAGGCGGCCCGCCGCTGCCTCGGGCCGGGCCAGGGCGAGCTGGAGCGGGAGGCCTTCGAGGAGCTCTTCCCCTGGCGCACGGGCTGGGCCTCGGCCGTCCTCACGGAGGGCCTGCTCGTGCCGGCCGGTACGGGCTACCGCTTCGCCCACGAGGAGTTCGCCGACTGGCTCCAGGGCACCCACCTCGACCTGGACGCCGCCCTCCACGCGCTCGTGCACCGCTGGCACAAGCCGGAGGGGCCGCCGGCCGTCGCCGCCGTCCGCCTGCCGTCCCGCCCCGGCGGCGGGCCGGCCCCCGAGGGGCACGTACCGCCCCACGTGCCGCCCCCGCCCGGCTCCTCGGCCGGTTCCCGCACGATGGCCGCCCTGCGCCGGCGGCGCGGCGGCCCCGCCGCCCCGGAGCCGCCACGGCTGCTGCCGGTGCCCCGGCACCGCATCGGCCCCGTTGTGCAGGCCCTGCTCCAGCTGGGCCGCCGCTCGGGCCCCGCCGAGCTCTCCAGCCGGCTCACCCGCCTGGTCCACGCGGTCGAGACCCTCTCGGCCCGGCGCCCCGCCGGCGACGACGGAAGGCTCGCCGACCCCTCCTGGTGGGCCGCGCACCTCCTCGGCGAGACGCTGCTCCGCCTCCCCGACGCCACCCCCTACCTGGGCGTCCTGCGCCTGCTCGCGGAGCGCGTCACGGCCCGCTCCCTCGCCCTCGGCGGCTTCGACGGCGCCGCCACGGAGGCGCTGGGCGGCTTCACCGAGTTCGGTTCCCGGTTCTGGCTGCGCCTTCCGCTGGCCCTTCCCGACCGCCTCGACCTCCTGCGCATCCTCCTCCCGGCCGACGGCCCCCCACCGGGCGCCCGGCCGGCGTCCGAGGAGCCGGAGCCCACCCCGACCGAGCTCCCGCCGCCCCGGCGCGCCGTGGAGTCGGGCCGGGTACCGCCTGCGGCG
>NZ_JBFAPH010000604.1:0-1723 GCF_040675635.1 Streptomyces sp. NPDC049577 | reverse complement strand
GGCGCCGGGGCCGAGCACGGCTGCGATTCCGCACATGCCGTATCCCCTCAGACCGCGTCGGCGACGAACTGGGCGAGCACGGTACGCCGCGGCGCACCGGCGGCCTCGCTCACCGGCCGGACCGCGTGGTACGAGCGGTCGCTGCGGGCGAAGAGCACCGAGGTGTTGAACCGCGGCCGGACCGAGGCGGCCACGGCCGCCGGGTCGTCGTCGTCCGGCGAGGTCATGATGTCCAGCCCGCCGCCCCAGCCCGCGTCCCAGGACCGGGTGAGGTAGAGGATCTGGGTGGCCACCCGGTCGGGCCGGTCGGTGTGCGCGGTCATGAAGGTGCCGGGCCCGTACTCGCACAGCCGCACCTTCAGCCGGCAGCCGTCCAGCGCGGCCCCGGTGGCCTCGCTCACGAAGGACCGGTAGGCCGGGCCGAGCAGCCAGTCGAGCAGCCGCTGCCAGGAACCGGGCAGCGCGGCGGCGGCCGGCGTGCGCTCCCCCGCCTCGATCACGGTGCCGTCCCGCAGCAGATAGTGCCCCTGGGGGCTGCGTGACTCCCGCAGGGCGGCGGAGGGGAACTCGTCGGCGAGCAGGCCGGCGTACCCGGGGTCCAGCAGGCCGGACACCCGGGCCCAGGAGAAGGGGGTCCGGTGACGGTCGACGACCGCCGAGGGGGAGAGCAGGGACATGGCGCTCCTCGGAGAGGGCCGCGCGTTCACAGCGGCAGCGGGACGGGGACCGGGGCGGGGGCCGCGGCAGCGGGGGACGTACGCCGGGCCGGCCGCTCCCGCCAGGACAGATAGGAGTGGACGAGCCACAGCAGCCGCAGTTCCCGGTCCGGGGCGGGCCGGTCGGAGGCGGCGAGCCGCGCCAGCCCGCCGGTGTCCAGGCCGAACAGGTCCGCATCGCCGGCCAGCCGGTCGAGCAGCCGCTCGCGCGCCAGGCGGCGGAAGGCGGTGAAGGACAGGGCCTGCTGCTGCTTGCCGGGCCGGACGGCGGCCCAGCAGCCCATGCCCTCCAGCTCGCGCCGCAGATAGCGCTTGCCGAGCGACTCCTCGGGCGAGCGCGCCGCCCGGAAACCCAGGCCCGACACCTCGGGCGTGAGGAACGGGTGCCGCACGCGCACCCCGTGCGCGGCGTGCGCCACGGCGGCGGACCGCAGATGCTCGGGCAGGAAGTGCTCGGCGTGGAAGCGCTCGACCGCCCGGGGCAGCGACTCGCCGTACGGCATCACCTCCCGCAGACGCGCCTGCACCTCCTCGACGGCCGTGCGCAGGTCCCCGTCCGCGAGGTAGGGGGCGAGGACCTCGGGCGTGACGTGCACGGCACAGCGCACCGGCAGGTCCCGGGGGTCGGCCTGCTCGCTCCGGAGCCGGTCGAGCCGGTTCCAGCCGACCAGCGGATGGTCCGCCGCCACGCCGGAGAGCACGACGGGCGTGCCGTCCCGCGCGGCCTCACGGGCCAGGTACCAGAACGTCGGCACCCCGATCGCCATCACGGGCGCACCCAGGGCGCCGGCCAGGGAGTCCACCACGTCGAGGAACGAGGCGTCGGCGGCGATCGCCGTCTCCCGGTGCGCGCTGGCCGTCTCGGCGGCCACCGAGGCGGCCCACACGCGGTCCTCGTCCTCCTCCCGGTAGAAGGCGCTGTAGGTGCGCAGTTCGCGGTGGTGCGGCGGGCGGTGCAGCGCGTGGGCGATCAGCGAGGTGTCCACCCCGCCGCTCAGGTGCAGCGC
>NZ_JBFAPH010000603.1:0-1734 GCF_040675635.1 Streptomyces sp. NPDC049577 | reverse complement strand
AGGAACGGTAGCTTCACTTCCAGCTCGTCATGGAAGATCCCGGTCGGCGCATAAGCGGACGTCGCAGGGTCGAGCTCGAAGACGTACACGACGGGAACAGGTACCGGTCGACGTCCGGCACGACGGAGCCCAGCGCGTACCCGGCGAGCACCAGACCGACCGTCCACACCAGACCGCCGGCCGCCTGCCACACCGCGAACGTGCGCGGCGCCACACCCAGGGCCCCGGCCAGCGGGTTGAGCACCGTGCGGACCACCGGCACGAAGCGGGCCAGCACGATCGCGCGGCCGTGACCGTACCGGTCGAGGAACTCCTCCGCCCGCGCGGCGCCTTCTTGCAGCCGCTTGTTCCGCGAGCGCGCCAGCAGGGCACGCCCGCCGCGCCGCCCGAGGACGAAGCCGCACTGCGCGCCGGCCAGCGCGCCGACGACCGCGGCGGCCAGCACCTGCGCCAGATCCAGATGCGGTCCGGAGTGCGCTCCCGACCGGCTCAGCAGACCGGCGGTGAACAGCAGCGAGTCCCCGGGCAGGAAGAAGCCGACGAGCAGACCGGTCTCGGCGAACAGCACGACGGCGATGCCGAGCGCGCCGAAGGCGGCCAGCAGCGACGAGGCGTCCAGCACGTTGACCGCCATCGCGGCGACGGGTGGTGTGGGCACAGGTGCGAGGCCTCCCATAATCAGGGGTCGGGGCTCCGTCGGCCCCAACTGTCTACAATCCCGTAGACGGTCTACCCGACTGTAGACGATCCCTGGGAGGGAGCGGTTCCCGTGACCGAGTCCATACGTCGCCCGGCGGGCGAGCTGGAGGCCGCCGTGCTCTCCGCCCTGTGGGCCGCCGAAGGCCCACTGACCCCGCCGGAGGTCCAGCAGGCGCTGAGCACACCTCTCGCCCGCACCACCGTCGCGACGATCCTGGCCCGGCTGCACGACAAGGGAACCGTGCGCCGCACCCGCGCCGGGCGCGCCTACGCCTACCGCCCCGCCGTCGAGGACCACGCCGCCCTCGCCGCGCACCGCATGCACAGCGAGCTGGACAAGGAGGCGGACCGGCCCGGCGTGCTCGCCCGCTTCGTCTCCCGGCTGTCCACCGACGACGAGGCGCTCCTGCGCGACCTGCTGCGGCAGACCGCCGTCTCCGGGGAGGCCGGATGATCTGGGCGGTCTGGGCGCCGCTGCTCGCGCCCTTCCTCGCCGTCCCCGCGGCCCGGCGGCTCGCCGCCGTGCTGCCCCCCCGGCCCGCCGCCCTCCTCCTGGCCGGCTGCGCGGCCGCCCTCGGCGCCTGCGGCGCCGTCGCCCTGGCCCTGCTCACCGTGGCGGCCCTGCTGCACCTGCCGCCGGTCGCGGCCCTCGGTCACGTCTCGATCGCCCTGCTGCCGCACGACCCGGCTTTCGGCGTGCCGCTCGGCGCCGCGGCCGTCGCCGCCGGTCTCGCGGTGGCCGTCGCGACCGGCCGTACGCTGCTGCACCACCACCGCCGGCTGCTGCGCGCGGCCGCCGGGACCCGGGGGCAGTCCAGCGCGGGAGACCTGACGGTCCTGCCCGACGCCGGCGCGGACGCCTACGCCCTGCCCGGCCGCCCCGGCCGCGTCGTCGTCACCGCCGGCATGCTGCGCAGCCTGGACGCCGGCGAGCGCGCCGTCCTGCTCGCCCACGAACGCGCCCACCTCGCGGGCCGCCACCCCGCCACCTCGCGGATCGTCACCTTCCCGGCCGGCACCGCCGCCGTCCGCGAG
>NZ_JBFAPH010000602.1:0-1756 GCF_040675635.1 Streptomyces sp. NPDC049577 | reverse complement strand
GCAGGACGAAGGCGCTGACGGCGGAGGCGAGGCGGAGGCCGTCCACGAAGGCCTCCTGCGCCTGGGAGAGCAGCGCCTGCCCGGTGTCGGCCGGCAGCGAGGTCGCCGCCTCGACGGCTCCGCCGAGGGATTCGTGCGCCTCGGCCGCGGCGCCGGCCGGCACACCCGCGGGGACGGCGAAGCCGCGGTAGACGCCGGTGACGATCGAGCCGAGCAGCGCGATACCGAGGGCCGCCCCGAGTTCGTACGCCGTCTCCGAGACGGCCGCGGCGGCGCCCGCCTGTTCCTTGGGCACGCTGGAGAGGATCACGTCGGCGGTGACGGTGAAGGAGAAGCCCGCGCCGACGCCGACGATCACCAGCACCGCGCCGAGCAGGGTGTACGGGCTGTCCGCCCGGAGCCAGCAGAGCAGCGCCAGGGCCACGCCGATGGCCGCCAGTCCCCCGGCCACCACCGACCGCACCGACCAGCGCCGGGCCGCCCGGCCGGCCAGCAGGCCCGCCGTCACCGCGCCGACGGCGGTCGGCAGCTCCGCCAGGCCCGCCTCCAGCGGGTCCCGGTCCTGCACCAGCTGGAGGAACTGCGACAGGAAGAAGACGAGCCCGGACAGGCCGAGGATGGTGAGCAGGTCGGCCAGCACGGCGCCGGAGAAGCCCCGGTGGCGGAAGAGCCGCATGTCCAGCAGGGGTGCGGGAAGCTTCAGCTGGCGGCGTACGAACCACAGCAGCGCCAGCGGCCCGGTGACGGCCGCGGCGACCGCCGGTCCGGTGAGGCCCTCGGTGGCCCCCTCCTTGATCGCGTACACCACGCCGATGACGCCGGTCATGGACAGCACGACGCTGAGCAGGTCCCACGGGCCCGGCGCGGGGTCGCGGGACTCGGGCAGCAGCCGGATGCCGACGAGCACGAGAACGGCCATGACCGGCAGGTTGATCAGGAAGACCGAGCCCCACCAGAAGTTCTCCAGCAGGAAGCCGCCCACGACCGGACCCACGGCCGCGCCCGCCGAGGCCATGGCGCCCCAGATGCCGATGGCGAGGCTGCGCTCCTGGGGGTCGGTGAAGATGTTGCGGATCAGGGCGAGGGTCGACGGCATCAGCGTCGCGCCCGCGACGCCGAGCAGGGCGCGGGCGGCGATCATCATCTCGGGGCTGGACGCGTAGGCGTTGAGCACCGAGACCGCACCGAACGCCACGGAACCGCAGAGCAGCAGCCGCTTGCGGCCGACGCGGTCACCGAGGCCGCCCATGGAGACGAGCAGGCCGGCGATGACGAAGGAGTAGACGTCGCCGATCCACAGCAGCTGCGTGCCGGAGGGTTGCAGGTCCTCGCTGAGGAAGGGGGTGGCGAGGCCGAGGACGGTGGCGTCGACGGCGACGAGCAGGACGGCCAGGGCGAGTACCGACAGAGCGAGCCAGCGGCCCGGGCGCGGCGCTTCGGCCGCACCGTCCGCGCCGGACGCCGGGGAGAGGGTCTTACTGCTCACGGCTCCATCCTCCGCCGCCGGGCGCCGCCGAGCAGCAGCTCGGAGACCATGCGGCTGACGTCCCTGGCCGCCACCCGGCCGTCCTGCACGGCCCACGCGCCGGTGCCGATGAGCCCGTAGAGGGCCTCGGTGAGCCAGGCGGGTGACAGTTCGATCCGGAAGACGCCCTCCTCCTGCCCCCGCTGGAAGAGTGCCTGGACGCGGGCGTCGAGCCGGTCCCAGCCTTCGTTGACGCCACCCTCCCAGAGCTGCTTCTCGGTGAAGAGGAAG
>NZ_JBFAPH010000601.1:0-1772 GCF_040675635.1 Streptomyces sp. NPDC049577 | reverse complement strand
CGCGGCGTTCGACGTGGCGGGCAAGGGGGACGCGGTCGCCGTCTCCGTAGAGCTGACGGGGAGTCCCGAGCGGGTGGTGACCATCGCCGACCCGGCGCCGCGTCGGGCCGTACGGCCGCGAGACCCGCCCCGGTCAGTCCGCGGTGCAGTTCCCGGGCCACGGCCCTCACGCGTGTCGCGCGCTCCGGCTCCCGGCGCAGCAGGTCCAGGGCGCGCAGTGCGCCGCCGACGGCGGCGGGCGCCAGGCCCGTGTCGAAGATGAAGGTGCGGGCGGTACTGACGAGGTGCTCGATGACCCGGGCGGGGCCGAGCACGGCGCCGCCCTGGCCGCCGAGCGACTTCGACAGGGTGACGGTGGCGACGACGTCCCGCGCGCCGGCCAGCCCCGCCGCGTGGAGGGCGCCGCGGCCGCCCTCGCCGAGCACCCCGAACCCGTGCGCGTCGTCCACCAGCAGTCCGGCGCCGTGCGCCCGGCACGCCCCGGCGAGAGCGGCCAGCGGTGCGGCGTCGCCGTCGACGGAGAAGACGGAGTCGGTGACGGCCAGCGCCCGGCCCTCGTGCGCCGCGAGGGCCTTGGCCACCGCCTCGGGGTCGGCGTGCGGCACGACGGTCTTCTCCGCACGGGCCAGCCGGCAGCCGTCGATGAGCGAGGCGTGGTTGCCCTCGTCGGACACCAGCAGCGTGCCGGAGCCGGCGGGGCCGGAGAGCGCGGTGACGGCGGCGAGGTTCGCGGCGTACCCGGAGGAGAAGACCAGTGCGGCCTCGAAGCCGCAGAACGCGCTCAGCGCGTCCTCCAGCCGGGCATGGAGCGTGGTGCTGCCGGTGACGAGCCGGGACCCCGTGGCGCCCGCGCCCCAGCGGCGGGCCGCGTCCGCGGCGGCCGCGGTGACCTCGGGATGGCGGGTCAGGCCCAGGTAGTCGTTGCCGGCCAGATCGACGAGGCCGGCGTCGGCGGATCGCGGGCGCAGGGTCCGCACCAGACCGGCGGCGCTCAGCCGCGCGTGCTGCGCGTCGATCCAGTCGAACGGGTCCCGCGGCATCGTCCGTCCCTCGGTCGGCGGTGGTGTGAGTGCAAGGTAGTGCCTGGCCGGGCCCGTCCGGGGTGTGGTGATACACACACCTCGAACGGCCCCTGTTGTTCGGTCCTGACCTTGGCCGGGCGTGCCGCCGTGGGTAAGGATCTCCGGCATGGACCTGCTGAACACGCTGGTGGAGAAGGGGCTGCGGCGGGAGCTGCCGACCCGTGACGAGGCGCTCGCCGTCCTGGCGACCTCCGACGACGAGCTGCTCGACGTGGTGGCCGCCGCCGGCAAGGTGCGCCGCAAGTGGTTCGGGCGCCGGGTGAAGCTCAACTACCTGGTCAACCTCAAGTCGGGGCTGTGCCCGGAGGACTGCTCGTACTGCTCGCAGCGGCTCGGCTCGGAGGCCGGGATCCTCAAGTACACCTGGCTGAAGCCCGACGAGGCGTCCCGGGCCGCGGCGGCCGGTGTGGCCGGCGGGGCGAAGAGGGTCTGTCTCGTCGCCAGCGGCCGGGGGCCGACCGACCGGGACGTGGACCGGGTCTCGAAGACCATCGCGGCCATCAAGGAGGAGAACGAGGACGTCGAGGTGTGCGCCTGTCTCGGGCTGCTCACCGACGGGCAGGCGGAGCGGCTGCGGGAGGCGGGCGCCGACGCCTACAACCACAACCTCAACACCTCCGAGGCCACGTACGGCGCCATCACCACCACCCACACCTACGCCGACCGCGTCGAGACGGTGCGCCAGGCGCA
>NZ_JBFAPH010000599.1:0-1805 GCF_040675635.1 Streptomyces sp. NPDC049577 | reverse complement strand
GACAGATCCGGCTCGTCGTGCACCACCTGATACGCGACGATGTACGGACTGTCCGACTCGAACGGCCCCCGCCCCGTCGCCGCGTACACCAGCAACGACGCGCAGGCGAACACATCCGCCGCCGGCCCGACCTCACGCGGCCGCTGGAACTGCTCCGGCGCCATGAAGGGTGGCGTACCGATCAGCTTCCCGGTCTCCGTCCGCAGCTCGCTGTCCGACGGCCGCGAAATGCCGAAGTCGATGACCTTCGGCCCGTCCGCGGCCAGCAGCACATTGCTCGGCTTCAGATCCCGGTGCACGACCCCGGCCCGGTGAATGTCCCGCAACGCCTCGGCCAGCCCCGCGGCCAGCCGCCGCACCTCCGCCGGCTCCAGCGGCCCCTCGCGCTTGACGCGCTCCGCCAGCGTCGGGCCGGGGATATAGAGGGTGGCCATCCACGGCCGCCCGCCGTCCGGATCCGCGTCCACCACGGACGCCGTGAACGCACCGCTCACCCGCCGCGCGGCCGCCACCTCCTGCCGGAACCGCGCCCGGAACTCGGGATCCACCGCGAACTCGGCGTGCACCACCTTCACCGCGAGCCGCAGCCCCGACGCCGAACGGGCCAGGTGCACCACACCCATGCCCCCGGAACCGAGCCGGCGCTCAAGCCGGTACCGGCCGGCGTACCGCGGTCCCTCCCCCTCCGGGCGCATATCCCAACCAACCCCCACGCGCGACGACGAGCGGAGCCTAATCGATGGATATGGACCGAACGGGGAAGCCGCACCGCGCGTTGCTAGCCTGCACATGACATTCACTCACGGGGGGCCGCGAGGCCGGCGAGGAGAACGAACGAATGGCCACTTACCCGATCGCTCCCGGCTACCAGGTCAACGTCCGCCGCGGCCCGAGCACCGACAGCGAGCTCGTCAAGGTCCTCCCGCAGGGCAGCAGCGTCCCCATCCGCTGCCAGACCCGCGGCGAATCCGTCTCCGGCCCCTGCGGCACCACCGACATCTGGGACTGCATCGCCCCCGGCCAGTACGTCTCCGACGCCTACGTGAAAACCGGCAGCACCGGCTACGTCGCGGTCCGCTGCTCCGGCTGAACCGTTCGATAATCGCCGTATGAGCGGTACGGACGGTACGAACGGTGTGAACGGTGCGGCAGGGACGGACGGCGGCGAGCCCCGGCCCGAGCCGATCCGGTTCTTCGGCACGACCTGGGTCCACCACGACGGCGGCTACGCCCTGCGCCGCGCCGGCGTCGCCGCGGGCTCACTGCTCGCGGCCGCGGCGGGCGCCTTCGTCCTGCGCTTCGGCTACGAGGGACTGGCCGTCGCACAGGTCGGCAGCGTGGTGAACATGCTGGTCGTCATCGCCTTCGCGGTATGCAGTGCGATCGGCTTCCGCCGCACCTGGGACGGCTTCGTACGCCGCCCCGACCCCGGAAAGCACGACGCCGCGGCGGAGCGGTCGATGCACAGCATCATGATGATCGGCTTCATCGGCCGGCTCCTCGCCTACTTCTGCCGCTCCCTCGTCGAAGCCCCGGGCGAGGGCCTCCACCGGGAGGAGTACGAGGAGGCCCGCACCCGCCACGAGCGCCGCCGCGCCTCCCGCACGGGCAACCCGGCCGCCCGCGGCGGCAAGCGGCGGCGCAAGCACGGCTGAAGCTCGTGTAGAGTTCTCCGGGTTGCCACACGGCAGCACCCACTACTGCACGGCCCCCCTGAACGGGATGGATTTCGGCATGCCGAAATTCCGGAACGGACTTCGATTAGGAGTCACCGGGGAAATCCGCTAAAGTAGTGATCACGCCGG
>NZ_JBFAPH010000598.1:0-1821 GCF_040675635.1 Streptomyces sp. NPDC049577 | reverse complement strand
TCCGCCCTGCGGAACGGCTGCCCGCAACCCGGGTGGTGCCCCTTAAGGTGGTCCCCACCAGCGCATTCGCACGAGGAGCCACCGCCATGCCCGAGCAGCACGAGCAGCAGCCCGAAGTCGCCGCCTACCCCGTCGGACTGCGTCTGGCCGGTCGTCGCGTCGTCGTGCTCGGCGGCGGACAGGTCGCCCAGCGCCGGCTCCCCGCGCTGATCGCCGCCGGCGCGGACGTCCTGCTGGTCTCGCCCTCCGCCACCCCCTCCGTGGAGGCCATGGCCCAGGCCGGCGAACTGCGCTGGGAGCGCCGCCGCTACCGTGACGGCGACCTCGACGGCGCCTGGTACGCCCTCATCAGCACCGACGACCCGGACGCCAACCGGGCCGCCTCCGCCGAGGCCGAGGCCCGCCGCGTCTGGGCCGTCCGCAGCGACGACGCCGCCGCGGCCTCCGCGTGGACCCCCGCGACCGGCCGCAGCGAGGGCCTCACCGTGGCCGTGCTCACCGGCCAGGACCCGCGCCGGTCGGCGGCCGTGCGGGACGCCATCGTGGAGGGCCTGCGCGACGGCTCGCTGGCCGCCCCGCGCCACCGCGCCCTCCCCCATGGCTCAACGCATGGGGGTACCCCCGTCAAGGGCGTCGCGCTCGTCGGCGGCGGTCCCGGCGACCCCGACCTCATCACGGTCCGCGGCCGCCGGCTGCTCGCCCAGGCGGACGTCGTCATCGCCGACCGCCTCGGCCCCCGCGACCTGCTCGACGAGCTGCCGCCGCACGTCGAGGTGATCGACGCGGCGAAGATCCCGTACGGCCGGTTCATGGCCCAGGAGGCCATCAACAACGCGCTCATCGAGCACGCGAAGGCCGGAAAGGCCGTCGTCCGCCTCAAGGGCGGCGACCCGTTCGTCTTCGGCCGGGGCATGGAGGAGATCCAGGCGCTCGCCGAGCACGGCATCCCCTGCACGGTCGTACCCGGCATCTCCAGCTCCATCAGCGTCCCGGCCGCCGCCGGAATCTCCGTCACCCACCGCGGCCTCGCGCAGGAGTTCACGGTCGTCAGCGGGCACGTCGCACCCGGCGACCCGCGGTCCCTCATCGACTGGGCCGCGCTGGCGCGCCTGCACGGCACGCTGGTGCTGCTGATGTCCGTGGAGAACATAGCGGCGATCGCCGAGACCCTCGTCCGCCACGGCCGCGCCGCGGACACGCCCGTCGCCGTCGTCCAGGAGGGCACCACGGCGGCCCAGCGCCGCCTGGACGCCACCCTGGCGACCGTGGGGGAGCGGGTCCGGGCCGAGGGCATACGCCCGCCGGCGGTCGTCGTCGTCGGCGAGGTCGTCGAGGTGGGTCCCGCACAGGGCCGCTGAGCCCCGCCGCCCACCCAGCAGCACCCCGCCCACCAGCAACGCAACCGAACCAGGACACCACACCCATGGCCGACATCGTCACCATCGACGACCCGGACGACCCGCGCCTGCACGACTACACCGGTCTCACCGACGTCGAGCTGCGCCGCCGCCGCGAGCCCGCAGAGGGCCTGTTCATCGCCGAGGGCGAGAAGGTCATCCGGCGCGCCGCGCACGCCGGATACGGGATGCGCTCGATGCTGCTGTCCGCCAAGTGGGTCGACGTGATGCGCGACATCATCGACGACGTACCCGCCCCGGTGTACGTCGTCGGCCCCGAGGTGGCCGAACGGGTGACGGGCTATCACGTGCACCGCGGCGCCCTCGCCTCCCGCTCTCCCCCCCGGCGGGGGTCGTCGCATGTCCGGAGGCATTTTCTCCGCTCTCATCGGGCCCTCCCTCTCTCCGCGCGCCGGCTCTGCGC
>NZ_JBFAPH010000597.1:0-1874 GCF_040675635.1 Streptomyces sp. NPDC049577 | reverse complement strand
GTAGGAGAGGTCGAGCACGCCCTGCGCGTAGGCGATCCGCTCCTGGCGCTCCGCCTCGGCCGCCGCGCGGGCCGCCGAGTCGTCCTCGCCGAGCAGCTCGGCCGCCTCGTCCAGCAGCGGCACGTCCGCGACGGTCCACGGGCCGTCCGCGCGGCGGACGGCGTCCGCGTCGGCGTCCGGCAGATGGACCGGATCGGCGAGGAAGTCGGCCACCAGCCGCTCGGGCGTGAGCGCGGGCCACAGCTCCTCGATCGCGGCGTGCACGGCCGCGTCGGCGGCGACGCCCTTGCCGAGCTGGGCGATGTCGTCCGGGCCGAGGAGGTTCGGCCCGCCGTACGGATCCGCGCCGATCCGGTCGGCCAGCTGCGCGGTGAGCGCGTCGATGACGCGGAACGCGAAGTACGGGCGGGCGAGGTTGTGCGGCAGCCCGGTCGCCCGGGCCGCGCGCCGTGCCTCCTCCGCGATCCCGGCGTCCAGCAGCAGCTCGCCGTCCTCGTGATCGATCACCATGGCCGGCTCGGGGAGCGTCTGCCGGTCCCGTACGAAGCGGGCCAGGGCCTCGGCCATGGCGGCCCGGCCCTTGACCTCGGCGGCCCGGGGCGTGTCGACGGCGGTCGCGGTCACGCCCGGGAACAGCTCGCCCGGTGTGGCGAGCAGGACGCCCGTCTCGCCGAGCGAGGGCAGCACCTCGCCGATGTAGCCGAGGAACGCCGGGTTCGGCCCGACGATCAGCACCGCCCGCCGGGCCAGCTGCTCGCGGTGCGCGTACAGCAGATAGGCGGCACGGTGCAGCGCCACCACCGTCTTGCCGGTGCCCGGGCCGCCCTCGACGACGAGCACGCCGCGGTGCGGCGCGCGGATGATGCGGTCCTGCTCGGCCTGGATGGTCTGCACGATGTCGTGCATCCGCCCGGTGCGCGCCGCGTCCAGCGAGGCCAGCAGCACGGCGTCCGCGTCCGAACCCTCGTGTCCCGTGCGGACGGTGTCGCTCAGGTCCAGGATCTCGTCGTGCAGGGCGGTGACCCGGCGCCGCTCGGTGGTGATGTGCCGCCTGCGGCGCAGCCCCATCGGCGTGTGCCCGGTGGCGAGGTAGAACGGGCGCGCCACCTCGGCCCGCCAGTCGACGACCAGCGGGGTGCGGTCCGGGTCGTCGCGCCGGATGCCGATGCGGCCGATGTGGTGGTCGCGGCCGTCGCGGAACGCCAGCCGGCCGAAACAGAGCCCGTTCTCCCCTGCGTCGAACGCGGCCAGGAGCCCCGAGCGTTCGGCCACCAGTACATCGCGCTCCAGCCGCGCCTGGAACGTGTTCCCGCCCGGCGCGAGGGCCTGACGCACCGCCGCCTCGGCCTCGCCCCGCAGTACGGCCAGCCGCTCGTAAAGCAGGTCGATGAATTCCTGCTCGTCACGCATTTCCTCGTTTGACAATTCGACTCCCGCCCCGATAGCATGTCCTCATAAGGCTTTCTCCTGCCCGCAATTGAATGAGGGCAGGAAATCTCCAATATACGTGGTGAATCACCTCGGACGTCAATGTGTCCGGGGTGATTTCTCTTTTCCGGGCCGGTTCTCGGGCCGGTTCTCGGGCCGGGTCCCGGGTCATCGGCGGACGGCACGCCGGGCAGCGCATTGTCCTGAACTGCTCCGCGAAGTCCGGTTGGCAGATCACAGATGGGTGTGGATCCCCGATGGAGGGCCGCCTACGCCGTTGACCAGCGGCAACGGTCATGTACGGTGCGTTTCACGGCCACACCGCGCTGTCCGGTCGCGACGGCCCGTCCCCACTTTTTTCAGGCCCAGAAGAGGTCTTCATGAAGCTTCGCCATGCCCTGGCGTCGGCGGCCGCCACGGCCGCCATAGCCCCGTGCGCCCTGCTC
>NZ_JBFAPH010000596.1:0-1879 GCF_040675635.1 Streptomyces sp. NPDC049577 | reverse complement strand
GAAAGGACGCACACGAGATGTCACCCACCAGCAGACGCACGTTCCTCACGGCCGCCGGCACGGCCGCGGCGGTCCCGCTGCTCGGCCTGCCGGGCACGGCCCGGGCGGCCGGCCGGACCGTGTCCGCCGACGAGGGCGACGGCGACCACTACCCCTCGAACACGGCCCTGTACGCCGATACCTCCCTGGTCGAGGGCAAGGACTACGGCCGCCGCTACCGCCGTCACGCCGTGACCGACGACGACCTCGCGGGCCGCGCCGGCTTCGTGCGGACCACGATCCTCGCCCTGCACGGCGGCGGTATCGAGACCGGCACCTCCGAGCTGTGCCTGGCCGTGGCCGGTTACCACCCCGCCGACCTGACGGTCACCCCGGCCGGCGGGCCGGTTTACGACTACTGGATGTTCGAGGCGCTGCGTGCCACGGACAACGGTGACCTCCACGTCACCGCGACCCACTGCGACGACGGCGTCGCCCGATCGCTGTGCGCGGGCAGCCTGAACGCCGTCAGCCTGCACGGCTGCACCGCCTCCCAGGCCGGTCTGGAGAGCACCGCCCAGGCGGTGCTCGTGGGCGGCCGCAACGCGGCCTTCCGCCGGCTGCTGCTGGAGGAGTTCGCGGTGGCCGGCATCCGCGCGGTCGACGCCTCCGCGCATCCGACGCTCGGCGGTGTCGACCCGGACAACATCGCCAACCGCACCCTGCTCGGCATGGGCGCGCAGTTGGAGACCACCACGGCCCTGCGCGCCGCCATGTTCACGGACAACACCCGCGCCGGCCGGAAGACCAGCACCACACCGTTGTTCTGGTCCTTCACCAACGCGGTCCGCGCGGCCACCGGCCGCCTGGAGGCGACCCAGGTCATCGCGTGACGGGAACGTGAGTACGGCGAAGGGCCGCGCGGAGGGGAACCTCCGCGCGGCCCTTCGGCCTGTTCCGCCGGATCCTTACGCCGGGACGCTCGCCACGCCCTGGGCCAGGAAGCGCTTTCCGTTGACGCGCTCGGAGACGCCCTCACGGTCCAGGTACGGCGTGATGCCGCCCAGGTGGAAGGGCCAGCCGGCGCCGGTGATCAGGCACAGGTCGATGTCCTGCGCCTCGGCGACGACGCCCTCGTCCAGCATCAGGCCGATCTCCTGCGCGACGGCGCCCAGGACGCGGTCCCGCACCTGCTCCTCCGTCAGGACGACGTCGCCCTGCTTCAGCAGCGCCGCGACCTCGGGGTCCAGCTCCGGCTTGCCGGAGTCGTAGACGTAGAAGCCGCGCTTGCCCGCCTTGACCACGGCGGCCAGGTTGGGGGAGACCTTGAAGCGGTCGGGGAACGCGCCGGCCAGCGTCTCGGAGACGTGCAGACCGATGGCGGGGCCGACCAGCTCCAGCAGCACCAGCGGGGACATCGGCAGACCGAGCGGCTCGACGGCCTTCTCGGCCACCGCGACCGGGGTGCCCTCGTCGATGACGTTCTGGATCTCGCCCATGAAGCGGGTCAGGATGCGGTTGACGACGAACGCCGGGGCGTCCTTGACCAGCACCGCGGTCTTCTTCAGCTTCTTGGCGACACCGAAGGCGGTGGCCAGCGAGGCGTCGTCGGTCCGCTCGCCGCGCACGATCTCCAGCAGCGGGAGGACGGCGACCGGGTTGAAGAAGTGGAAGCCGACGACCCGCTCGGGGTGCTTCAGCTTCGACGCCATCTCGCTGACGGACAGCGAGGAGGTGTTGGTGGCGAGGATGGTGTGCTCCGGCACGACCGCCTCGACCTCGGCGAACACCTGCTGCTTGACGCCCATCTCCTCGAAGACGGCCTCGATGACGAAGTCCGCGTCGCCGAAGGCGGCGGCCTTGTCCAGCGAGCCGGTCACCGACGCCTTGAGACGGTTGG
>NZ_JBFAPH010000595.1:0-1881 GCF_040675635.1 Streptomyces sp. NPDC049577 | reverse complement strand
CGGGCCTCGTCCAGCCCCAGCAGCGCGTGGTCGTCGCCGGAGAGCCGTGACGCGAGCGGGTACATCACGGCGAGCGCCAGGTCGTGGCGCGAATGGCAGCCGACGACCGGGCCGTTGACGCGGGCGGCGAGGCCGCCGAGGGCTCCGGCGTGGCGGGCGTCGAAGGGCAGCCGGCTCGCGAAGGCGTAGTGCGAGAAGGCGCCTTGGAGCATGGTGAGGGAGCGCACCGGGTTGGTGTGCGCCGGGAGTCCGCGCAGCGCGAAGGCCATCAGCCGGGCGCCGAAGCTGTGCCCGATCAGGTGTACCCGCAGGCCGGGGCAGGCGCCGGCGAGCGCGCCCAGGGCGGGGCCGAGCCCGGCTTCGCCGACCGTGCCCGCGCGGCGCTTCATCTCGAAGTAGGTGATCTGGCGCAGGAGTTCCAGCGCGCCGTCCCACAACCGCCGCAGGGCGCCGCCCAGCAGCGTGGCCGGCGCGGCGCCGGTGCCGGCCAGGGCGTCGGCGAAGCGTTCGCAGACCTGGCGCGGGTCCTCGGTGAGCATGGCGGGGACGCCGGTGTCGGCACCGGTGTCGGCGGCGGGATCGGGCGCGGGACCGGTGGCGGTGCCGGCGGCACCGCTGGCCGGGCCGCTGCCGGGCCGGCCGGCGAGCGTACGGGCGAGTTCCGCGAACTCCGTCAGCCGCGCCGGGTCCTCCGGCCGCCCCTCGGCCAGTTCCGAGAGCCGGCCGATCACCTCGCGCCGGTCCGGGAAGACCGCCTCCAGCGCCTCCCGCGTGCCGGGCGCGAGCCCCGGGCCGGCAGCGGCGGCGGGCCGGTCCGGGAAGTCGGGTATGGGCTCGTCGGTGAACCGCATCGACGGCCAGATCACCCCGGCGTGGCCGAGGCGCGCGGACCCGGTGACGGGCAGGCCGCCGAACAGGGCGAAGAAGGACCGGTAGAGGCGGGTGGCCGTGCTGGGGCTGCTGTTCCAGCCATGCGCGAAGATCATCAGATCGGTGACGCCGGTCTGCGCGGCCCCGCGTATCAGCGCGTCCCGCTCCCGGGGGTCCGCGTCCCCCTCGGCGTCGAAGGTCAGTTCCCAGTACGGCTCCACCCGCGTGCTGGCCATGGCGTCCCCCTGTGCCGGTCCCGCTGTGCGCGCATCGTCCTGCTGTCAAGTGGGCCTGTCCAGCCTTTGTCCGACTGGTTCACACGTTCGTGGGTCGTGTGCGGCTGTTGTGCCGGCTGCGGACCTCCGGGATCCGGGAGGCTGGAACCTGCCCTTCCGTACGGCATACCGACTGGTTAGTGTGCGGCCACCATGACCGAACGCCCTCCCCGCCCCTCCTACCGCGACCGACCCTGGCTGGACCGGCTCAGCGAAGCGCAGCGCGGCCCCGTCGCGCCGCCGCCGAGCCTCCTGTACGCCTTCCTCGGCGCCGTCCGGCGCGTCCCGGACCGGCACGCCCTCGCCTATTTCGACGGGCGGCTGACCTACCGGGAGACGGACGAGCTGTCCGGCGCGCTCGCCGGCCGTCTGGCCGCGCGCGGCTTCCGGCCCGGGGACCGGGCCGCGGTGGCGCTGCAGAACACCCCGCAGCTGGTCCTCGCCGTCCTGGCCGTGTGGCGGGCCGGGGGCATCGTGGTGCCCGTCAATCCCATGCTCAGAGCGGATGAGGTCGCGCACGTGCTGCGGGACGCGGAGGTCTCCGCGCTGGTGTGCGCGGACCACGCGTGGGAGGAGTTCCTGCGGGAGACCGCGGCGGGCACATCCGTCCGCACGGTCCTGACCGTGCACGAGGCGGACCTCCAGACCCGGAACGACGAGCGCGTCCTGCGCGGTCCGCGCCCGGCTCCGGCCCGGGACGCGGAGGACCTGCTCGCCGCGGCCCGCTCCGGGGCCC
>NZ_JBFAPH010000594.1:0-1903 GCF_040675635.1 Streptomyces sp. NPDC049577 | reverse complement strand
CGAACTGCGCGGCGGCCTTGCGGAAGGACGCGAAGTCGGTCGCCTGGTCCAGCGCGAAGACGGCGTCCATGGTCTTGCCCGGCATCAGGGCCGTCTGGTCAGCGACGACACCCTCGCCTTCCGCACCGCCCTGACCGACCTCGGCACACCCGTCGAGGCCGCGCCGGACGACGCGTCCTGGACGGTCACCGGCGCCGGGCGCGGCCCCACGGGCCCCGCCCGCGTCTGGTGCGCCGACGCCGGGACCGCCGCCCGCTTCCTGCCGCCCTTCGCGGCGACGGGACACGGGTCGTTCGTCTTCGACGGCTCCGACCAGCTGCGCGCCCGCCCCCTGCGGCCCCTGGCCGACGCGCTCGAGCGCCTGGGCACCGGCGTCCGCGCGGCCGAGGGCGGCG
The DNA here is from genome assembly GCF_040675635.1 of Streptomyces sp. NPDC049577. NCBI lineage: Bacteria > Bacillati > Actinomycetota > Actinomycetes > Kitasatosporales > Streptomycetaceae > Streptomyces > Streptomyces sp. NPDC049577. The sequence goes on along the minus strand of NZ_JBFAPH010000594.1, from coordinate 1,508 downwards.
GCGTGCCGCTCCACCTGGAGGCGGCCGGACTCGACGGCGGCGCGATCGCCCTGGACTCCTCGCTGAGCAGCCAGTACCTCAGCGGGCTGCTCATGGCCGCGCCGCTGATGCGCGGCCCCCTCACCGTGGACGCCCGGGAGCTCGTCAGCCGCCCGTACATCGACATGACCCTCGCGCTCATGCGGCACTTCGGCGCCGACGTCCACGAGGACCCCGACGGCCGGATCGAGGTGCGGCCCGTCCCCTACACGGCCGCCGGCCTCGACATCGAACCCGACGCCTCCACCGCCTCGTACGTCTTCGCGGCTGCCGCCGTCACCGGACGCGCCGTCACCGTGCCCGGGCTCGGCACCGGCAGCCTCCAGGGCGACCTGCGGTTCGTCGAGACGCTGCGACTGGCCGGCGCGCGCGTGGAGGTGGGGGAGAACGCCACCACCGTCACCGGCACCGGCCCGCTGCGCGGCGGCTTCGACATCGACATGGGCGACATCTCGGACACATTCATGACGCTGGCCGCGATCGCCCCGCTCGCCGACGCGCCCATCACCATGCGCGGCATCGCCCACGCCCGGCGCAAGGAGTCCGACCGGATCTCCGCCGTGGCGGAGAACCTGCGGGCCTGCGGCATCAAGACCGAGGAGGGCCCGGACCGGCTCACGGTCCACCCGGGCACCCCGGCCCCGACGCGCATCGCGTGCCACCGGGACCACCGGATCGCCATGGCCTTCTCCGTCCTCGGGCTGCGCTTCCCCGGCACCCTCACCCTCGACGACCCGGACTGCGTCGGCAAGACCTTTCCCGGCTTCCACACGGAGCTGCGCCGGCTCTTCCCGGAACACACCATCGCCCCGAAGGAGTCCCGTTGAGCAGGTTGCGCTGGCTGACGGCCGGGGAGTCGCATGGTCCGGCCCTGGTGGCGACGCTGGAAGGTCTGCCTGCGGGCGTGCCGGTCACCACGGAGATGGTGGCGGACGCGCTGGCGCGGCGGCGGCTCGGTTACGGGCGTGGGGCGCGCATGAAGTTCGAGAGGGACGAGGTGACGTTCCTCGGGGGTGTGCGTCATGGGTTGTCGCTGGGTTCTCCGGTGGCGGTGATGGTGGGGAACACGGAGTGGCCGAAGTGGGAGAAGGTGATGGCGGCCGATCCGGTGGATGCGGAGGAGCTTGCCGCTCTGGCGCGTAATGCGCCGTTGACGCGTCCTCGTCCGGGTCATGCGGATCTGGCGGGGATGCAGAAGTACGGGTTCGGTGAGGCGCGTCCGGTGCTGGAGCGTGCGTCGGCGCGTGAGACGGCGGCTCGTGTGGCGCTGGGTGCGGTGGCGCGGTCGTTCCTGAAGGAGACGGCGGGGATCGAGATCGTCTCCCACGTTGTCGAGCTGGCCGCGGCCAGGGCGCCGTACGGGGTGTACCCGGGGCCTTCGGATGTGGAGCGGCTGGACGCGGATCCGGTGCGGTGTCTGGATGCGGATGCGAGCAAGGCGATGGTCGCGGAGATCGATCAGGCGCACA
>NZ_JBFAPH010000593.1:0-1920 GCF_040675635.1 Streptomyces sp. NPDC049577 | reverse complement strand
GGCGCCCCGGCCGAGGCTGCGGGCCGCCGCCCTGCGGCCGCCCGAGGCCAGCCGCAGATACGCGCGGTGCGCGACGGCCTGGTTCCAGGCCCAGGCCACCAGCGCGGAGGCGACCAGCGCCCCGGTGCCGGCCGGCAGACCGGCGGTCTCGCGCGGTCCGGCCAGCGAGGGGGCGGCGAGCGTATAGCCGAAGCCGGGCAGGGTGAAGACCAGGGAGCGCAGCAGGCACTGGGCCGGCCGGGCCCGCCAGGGATCGGGGCGGGGCGGGGGTTCGGGGTGGCCGCGCGGTACGCGGGCGTAGAGCTCGGCGGCGAGTTCGAAGGCGTCGCGGCGGCCGTAGCGTTCGGCGATCTGTTCGCCGGTCAGGCCGTCCGCCTCCAGGACGGCCGCTATCTCGTCGGGGTGTACGGCGGCCGCGCAGACGTCGGCGAGTTCCACGGCGAGCTCGTCGAGCGGGTCGGCCGCCCAGCGGGGCCGGTGGGGCGGCTGGGGGGCCGCCAGGTCGTGGACGGGTTCGGGCTCTTCCGGTACGAGCCGCAGCAGTCCGCTCATCCGGCACCGCCCGCGGCCATGGCCAGGACGGGCCCGGACTGCGGGACCGGGACGGGCACGGGCTGCCGCAGACCGCTGAGGTCGCGGTAGATGTCGCGGAAGGCGCTGATCGTCTGCCGGAGGGTGAACTGCTCGATGACGCGCAGCCGGGCCGCCTCCCCCATCGCCGCCCGCCGCTGCGGGTCCCGCAGCAGTTCGAGAGCCGCCCCGGCCATGGCCCCGGGGTCGCGCGGCGGTACGACCAGGCCGGTGTCGCCGACGGCCTCGCGGACGCCGCCCACGTCGGTGGAGACCGTGGCTCGGCCGCAGGACATGGCCTCGATCAGGGTGAAGGGGAAGCCCTCGCTGATGCTGGAGAGCATGACGATGTTGCCGGCCGCGTAGGCGTCGCGGATGTCGTCCACCCTGCCCTCGAAGGTGACGGCGTCGCCCACCCCGAGCTCGGCGGCGAGCGCCTCGCAGGCGGTGCGGTAGCCCTCGCCGCCGCGCGGGGTGCCGCCGAAGAGGCGCAGCCGGGCGGCGGGCAGCTCGGCGCGGACGAGCGCGAAGGCGCGGATCAGTGTCTCCAGGCCCTTGATGGGGTCGACGCGCCCGGCCCAGCTGAGCGTGGGCGCGTCCGGTTCGGGCCCGGCGGGCGGGAAGGCGGCGGGGTCGACGCCGTTGTAGACGGTGCGGATGCGGTCGGGCGGGGTGCCGCCGTGTTCCTCCCAGCGGCGGTTGTAGCGGTTGCCCGGGGTGACGAGCGCGGCGCGGCGGTAGCTCTCGCGGGCGAGCATCCGGAACAGCCCGAGCATCAGCGCCTTGACGGGCCAGCGGTAGGGCTCGTTGCGAAAGCTGAGGTAGCGCTCGCGCAGGTAGACGCCGTGCTCGGTGAGCAGGAAGGGGGTGCCGTACCGGTGGTGGGCGACCAGTCCGGGGACGGCGGCGAGGCCGCCGCTGACCGCGTGGGTGATCCCCTCGGCGGGCGCGGGGGCGGCGAGCGGGCGCAGGGCGTGCTCCAGGAGATCGGTGGCGGCGAGCGCGTCGTGGAGCGTGGGCCGGGCGGCGGCCGTGGCCAGTCGTGGGTCGTTCCAGACGCGGACGAGGGTGCGGGCCGCGGCCTCGCCGCGCAGGGCGGCGGAGAGGGTGCCGGCGGCGGCGTGGTCCGCCAGCCGGTAGAAGGTCCGGGCGAAGTGGTGTTCCTCGGCCGGGTCGAGGAGGGAGCGCAGGAACCACTCGTAGCAGGTGAGGAAGCGGCGCAGCCGGCGGCCGCGCGGGGCGCGCCCGGGCGGGGGCGGGGAACCCTAGGCTCCCCATCGATGACCGGAAACGATGAACCGCCGCCCCCTGCCGAACGGCGCTCCGCCGTACGCTCCTTGTGCCGTCTGT
>NZ_JBFAPH010000592.1:0-1943 GCF_040675635.1 Streptomyces sp. NPDC049577 | reverse complement strand
ACCGCGCGCCGGGCGCGGTGGGCGGTCGAGCCGGCCGTGCGGCCGGAGCCGAGGAGCGCGCGCAGCGGCGCCGGCGTGTCATTGGTGAGCCGGCCCGACCAGGCCAGGTCCCAGAGCGCGTCCGCGATCAGGGCGTCCGAGGCCGCCGAGCCGTCGAGGGACGGGTCCGCCGCCCGGACCCGTTCGGCGATCTGACGGAAGAACAGGCCGTAGCCCCCCGACAGGGCGTCCAGCACGGCCTGGTGGACGGGCGAGAGCTCCAGCGGGTGCGGGGGGTGGAGCAGCAGCGGCGCGGCGTCCGTGAGCAGCAGCGACACCCAGCCGTCCTTGCCGGGCAGCGCCCCGGCGCCCGCCCACACGACCTCGCCCGCGGCCGTGAGTTCGTCGAGCATCGCGGGGGAGTAGTCCGCGACGCGCGCGGGCAGGACGAGCTTCTCCAGCGCGGAGGCGGGGACGGGCGCGCCCTGCAACTGCTCGATGGCGCGCACCAGTCCGTCGATGCCGCGCAGGCTGTGGTCGCCGACGTGCTGCCACTGGGGCAGGAACGCGGCGAGCGTGGCGGGCGGCACCGGTTCCAGCTCGTGCCGGAGGGCCGCCAGGGAACGGCGGCGCAGCCGGCGCAGGACCGCGGCGTCGCACCACTCCTGGCCCATGCCGGCGGGATGGAACTCGCCCTGGACGATGCGGCCGTTCGCGGCGAGGCGGTGCAGCGCGCCGTCCGTCACGGCGGTGCCCAGGCCGAAGCGGGCGGCGGCCTGGGCCGAGGTGAACGGGCCGTGGGTGCGGGCGTAGCGGGCGAGGAGGTCGCCGAGCGGATCCTTCACGGGCTCGGTGAAGGCCTCGGGCACGCCGACGGGCAGCGCCGTGCCCAGGGCGTCGCGGAGCCGTCCGGCGTCCTCGATGGCCGCCCAGTGCTCCCGCCCGGCGATCCGGACGCGCAGGGCGCGGCGGGCGTCGCCGAGCTCCCGCGCCCACGGTGGCTCGGCCCCCCGCTCGGCCAGCTCCTCGTCGGTGAGGGGGCCCAGCAGCCGCAGCAGATCGGCGACCCCTTCGGCGTCCTTGACGCGGCGGTCCTCGGTCAGCCAGGCCAGTTCGCGCTCCAGCTCGGCCAGCACGTCGGCGTCGAGCAGCTCGCGCAGCTCGGCCTGGCCCAGCAGTTCGGCCAGGAGCCGGGAGTCGAGGGACAGCGCGGCCGCCCGGCGCTCGGCGAGCGGGGAGTCGCCCTCGTAGAGGAACTGGGCGACGTAGCCGAAGAGCAGCGAGCGGGCGAACGGGGACGGCTCGGGCGTGGTGACTTCGACGAGCCGGACCCTGCGGGCCTCGATGTCGCCCATCAGCTCGGTCAGACCGGGGACGTCGAAGACGTCCTGGAGACACTCGCGGACGGCCTCCAGAATGATCGGGAACGAGCCGAACTCGCCGGCCACCTGCAACAGCTGGGAGGCGCGCTGGCGCTGCTGCCACAGCGGCGTGCGCTTGCCGGGACTGCGGCGCGGCAGCAGCAGGGCGCGGGCGGCGCACTCCCGGAAGCGGGAGGCGAACAGTGCCGAGCCGCCGACCTCGTCGGTGACGATCCGGTCGATCTCCTCCTTGTCGAAGGTGATGTCGGTGGCCCCGACCGGCGACTGCTCGGCGTCGTAGGAGGCGCCCGGCGCGGCGGGATCGGCGTCGAGCAGGTCCAGGCCCATGAGTTCGGCGTCGGGCAGGCGCAGCACGATGCCGTCGTCGGCGTGCATGACCTGGGCGTCCATGCCGTACCGCTCGGTGAGCCGGGCGCCGAGCGCCAGCGCCCAGGGCGCGTGCACCTGGGCGCCGAAGGGCGAGTGGACGACGACGCGCCAGTCGCCCAGCTCGTCGCGGAACCGCTCGACGACCACGGTCCGGTCGTCCGGCACGTGCCCGCAGGCGCGGCGCTGTTCCTCCAGGTACGAAAGGACGTTGTC
>NZ_JBFAPH010000591.1:0-1945 GCF_040675635.1 Streptomyces sp. NPDC049577 | reverse complement strand
CGGGGTCCTTCACCTTCTTGCTCATCTTCGCCCTCGGCGGGCACTCCCTGCTCGCCGCCCGGCTCGCCCGGCGGATCCGGGCCGAGCTGCGCGTCGAGTGCGGCGTCGAGACCGTCTTCGCCGCCCCCACCGTGCGCCGGCTCGCCGAGCGCCTCGCCGGTGCCCGCCCGGCCCGGCCCGCGCTGGTGCCGGCCGCCCGGGACGCCGAGCCCGGACTGTCCTTCGCCCAGCGGCGGCTGTGGTTCCTGCACCGCCTGGAGGGCCCCAGCGCCGCCTACACCATCCCGCTGGTCCTCACCCTCGACGGCGACCTCGACCGGGACGCCCTGCGCGCCGCCCTCGGCGACCTCACCGACCGGCACGAGGTCCTGCGCACCGTCTACCGCGACCGCGACGGCCACCCCGCCCTGCACGTCCTCGCCCCCGGCGCCCTCCCGGAGCTGACCGTCCTCGACGCCGGGGAATCCGGGCTGCGCGGACTGCTCGCCGAGGCCGTGGCCCGCCCGTTCGACCTCATGGCCGAACCGCCGCTGCGCGCCACGCTCTACGCCCTCGCGCCCCGCCGCCACGTCCTGTTGCTGCTGCTCCACCACATCGCGGCCGACGCCGAGTCCTTCCCGCCGCTGCTGCGCGACCTCACCGCCGCCTACACCGCCCGCCGGGCCGGCTGGGCGCCCGAGCTGCCGCCGCTGCCCGTGCGCTACGCCGACTACGCCGTCTGGCAGCGCGAACTGCTCGGCGACGAGGGCGACCCGGACGGCACGGCCGCGCGCCAGCTCGCCTTCTGGCGGCAGACCCTGGCCGGGCTGCCCGACCACCTCGACCTGCCCTTCGACCACCCGCACCCGGCGGGCGTCACCGCGCCCCCCGCCCGCACGGTCACCGCCGGCCTCGCACCCGAGGCGCACGCCCGCGCCGTCGAACTGGCCCGGTCCACCGGCGCCAGCGTGTTCATGGTGCTCCAGGCCGCTCTCGCCGCCCTGCTCGCCCGCATGGGCGCGGGCGACGACATCCCCCTGGGCGTGCCCGTCGCGGGCCGCGAGGACGAGGCGCTGGAGCAGCTGGTCGGCTTCTTCAACAACACCCTCGTGCTGCGCACGGACACCGCCGGCGACCCCGCCTTCCGCGAGCTGCTCGACCGCGTCCGCACCGCCGACGTGACCGCCTACGCCCACCAGGACCTGCCGTTCGAGCGGCTGGTCGAGGCCCTCAACCCGGTGCGCTCCGCCACCCGTCACCCGCTGTTCCAGGTGATGCTGTCCATGGACGGCTCGCGCCGCGCCCTGCCGGCCGTCCCCGGGCTCGAGCTCGGCCTGCTGGACGTGCCCACCGGCACCGCCAAGTTCGACCTGTCCCTCAACGTCCGCGAGGGCTTCACCGCCGACGGCACCCCCGACGGCATCCTGGTGGCGCTCGAGTACCGCGCCGACGTCTTCGAGGCGGACACCGCCCGCGACCTGCTCGACCGCTACACCCGTCTGTTCGACGCCGTCGTGGCCGATCCGGACACCCGCATCGGCGCCGTCCCCCTGCTCACCGGCGACGAGCTGCGGCAGCAGCTCACCGAGTGGAACGCCACCGCCGCCGACGAGCCGCTGACCGACGTCGTCGCCCGCGTCCGCGCGGCCGCGGCGGACCGCCCCGACGCGGTCGCCGTGACCGACGACGACGGCGACGTGACGTACGCCGAGCTGACCGCGCTCCTCGACGGCGTGTGCGGCCGGCTGCGCGCCGCCGGCGCCCGCCCGGAGTCGGTGGTGGCCGTGCTGGCCGGGCGCGGCCGGTGGGCCGTCGCCGGACTGCTCGGCATCATGGCGGCCGGCGCGGCCTACCTCCCGCTGGACCCGCAGGCCCCGGCGGGCCGCTCGGCCGGGCTGCTCCAGGACGCCGGCGCCCGCTTCGTGCTGGCCGCGCCGGGCCTCGCCGCCGCGGCCGCCGAGGCCGC
>NZ_JBFAPH010000590.1:0-2003 GCF_040675635.1 Streptomyces sp. NPDC049577 | reverse complement strand
CCAGACCGTTCACCAGGACGGGCAGCCACGCGCGGCTCCCGGAACCGCGCGGTGCGCGGGGGCGGCGCGGGCGCAGGGCCCGGACGGCCAGCAGCAGGACGAGCCCGCCGGCGGTGCGCCAGAAGGTCAGGGCCACCGGGCCGAGGCCGCTGCTGGCGAACGTCAGGGCGGCGGTGGCGCCCGACGTGCCCCAGGCGACACCGGCGACGGCCAGGAAGCCGAGGCCCCGGCCGACCGGCATGCCGCCCGGCGGACCGGCCGGGCCGCCCGAAGACGGCGTGAGGGCTGACGAAGAGACCGGCGTACCCGACGAAGGGCACGACGGACGAGGGGAATGGGACATGACTGTTCTCCCGCGGAGACTCGTGACGATCGCGTGGTCCCGTGTGCGGGCAGCGACGATCCGCCCGGGAGCTCGGGAAGGAGCTCGACCGGGCCCGGTCCTCCGGGAGCGGCCGCCCGCGCTAGGCGGCGGGAGGCGGCAGAACGGTCATGTGCTTCGGCATGATCGACACTCTAGCGCCTGTCCGGTGGATCTTCGCCGGGATCCGCCGGACAGGCCTAGGCGGAGCGGGCCTCGCCGGACAACTCCCGGCCCGCTCCTCCGCCTTCCCCTCCGGCGCCTTGCCCTCCGGGCCCCTCTCCCCCGGCCACCGGTGCCCCCGAGGCCGCCTTCGGCGTGGAGGTCTGCGCGATGAAGGCGCCCAGCAGCACCATCACCCCGCCCACGGTCTGCGGCACGGACAGGCGCTCCCCCAGCAGCACCCAGGCCAGCACGGTGGCGACGACCGCCTCCAGGCAGGCCACGACGCCCGCCACCTGGGGCGAGAGCCGGCGCACGGACACCACGCCGGTGAGATAGGCCGCCACGGTCGCGACGAGCACGATCCACGCGAGCAGCAGTGCGGCGGGGACCGACACATCGTGCAGCCGCGCCCGGTCCGTGAGGACCTGCCAGTCCAGCGCCCAGGGGCGCGCCACGGCGGTCAGCAGAACGGATCCGACGAGCATGCCGTAGGCGATGACGCCGACCGGGTCGGGGGCGTCGGCCGGGTCGGCCGTGCCGCCGCCGTGGTCGGACAGCACGAAGTAGCCCACCTGGCAGCAGGCGGCGCAGACGGCAAGCAGCAAACCGACGGGGTCGAAGGCCGCCCCGGACCAGACCTCCACCACGCAGGCCAGCCCGCACACGGCGAGCACGACGCCCGCGGCGGCGGCCCGTGACACCGGCCTGCGCTGGACGAACCGCACCCAGCCGAGCACCAGGGCGGGCGCGAGGTATTCGACGAGCAGGGCGACGCCGACGGGGATGCGGGACAGCGCCGTGAAGTAACACGCCTGCACGCCCGCCACGGCGAGCAGTCCGAAACCCAGGAGCAGCGCCGGACGCCGGGTGGCGAGCGCGCGATGCCGCCAGGCCAGGGGGAGCATGACCAGGGCCGCGCCCGTCACGCGCAACCACACCACCTGGAGAGGATCGATCCCCGCCTCGATGAGCGGCTTGGCCGCGACACCCGATCCGCCGAACGCGAGGGCGGACATCACGGCGAGCCCCAGCCCCGCGCCCTTCCGCCGATTCACCCGAGTCACCTGCATCAGCGCATGATGCCAGCCCCCGGCGGCGCAGTCACCCGGCCGCCGGCCGCGTTCGGTTCTCCAGGCGCGCGACGAGCAGGACCGGGTCCACGCCCGAGCGGAGCAGCACGTCGACCGCGCGGCTGCGGTGGTCGTGGGTCAGGGCGGCGAGCAGGTCGAGCCCCTCCGTCCGGTCCGCACCCCGCGCGCGGGCCCGGGCGTGCGCCTGACGCAGGGCGACCGTCGCGATCGGCGACCAGCCCGGCACCGCGCGGCCGGTCCGCGCGGACACGGCGCCGCAGCCCTCCACTTCGCCGCGCCAGCGCAGCCCGTACCCGATGGCGCGCTGCGCGAGGTAGCCGAGCAGCCGTGCCGTCCGGGCCGGGCCACCCGGCAGCGCGTCGCGTACCGCGGGGTCCGCTTCGAGC
>NZ_JBFAPH010000589.1:0-2018 GCF_040675635.1 Streptomyces sp. NPDC049577 | reverse complement strand
GGACCGCCGCCGCCGCGCCGGCCGCGCCCGCCCCCGGGGTCGCGACCTGCCAGGCGTCCGGCCTGAGCGCCGCGCTGGTCGACAAGGCCCCCGGCCACCAGACCGGCATGTCCCACGAAGGGATACTGCTCACGCTGACCAACACCACCACCCACCCCTGCGCGCTGCGCGGCTACCCGGGCCTCCAGCTGGAGGACGCGCGGCACCAGCCCGTGGAGACGCACACCACCTGGGGCAGCACGTACTTCGTGCGGGACCCCGGCCGGCACACCGTCGTCCTGGATCCCGGCCGGTCGGCCGAGGCGGCCATGAGCTGGGCGCACGCCGACGCGCCCCGGATGGTGAACGCCGGCTACCTGCGGATCACCCCGCCGGCCTCGCGCGACCATCTCACGGTGGCGTTCCCGAAAACGGTGACCAACGGGCATCTGTCCGTCACCGCCCTGGCGCGCAGCATCACCGTGCCGTAGCGCCGGGGAGGGTACCCAGGCGGCTGCGCGAACCGCCCAGCCGCGTCTGAGTACGGCTACTCATGCTTCCGTCCCGTCCCGGGCCGGAAGCTGTGGCCATGTTCAAGCACAGCGTTGCCAGGGCCGCGGCACGGCCCGGCCGGGTGGGGATCACCGCCGTCGGTTCGTGCCTGCCGGCCCGAGAGTCGACCTCCGAGGAGTTGCAGGAGGAGGTGGCCCGCGCCGGTGGGCTCGCGTTGCCCGAGGGCCTCTTCCGGCGGGCGACGGGGATCGTCACGCGGCGGATCGCGGGGGACGGCGAGTACGCCTCGACCCTGGCGGCCGGCGCGGCGCGGCGGGCGCTCGCCGCCCGGGGGCTCGGTCCGCTGGACGTCGACCTGCTGGTGTACGCGTCGGCCACGCGCGACGTCGCCGAGCCGGCGACCGCGCACGTGGTGCAGGCCGAACTCGGCTCGCGCGCCCATGCGTTCGATGTGAGCAACGCCTGCAACAGCTTCCTCAACGGCATCGACACCGCGCACGCGATGATCCTGGCCGGGCGTGCCCGGCGGGCCCTGGTGGTCACGGGCGAGACGCCGAGTCGTGCGATGCGCCGGGCGCCGGTGAGCGCGGCGCAGTTCCGCGACGGCTTCGCGGGCTACACGTTCGGGGACGCGGGCGCGGCCGTCGTCGTGGAGCCGGTCGGGCGCGGCGGCATCCTGGACGTGGGGACCGAGGCGCACTCCGAGCACTGGGCGGTGGGCGGCATATCCGGCGGTGGCTCCCGGCATCCACGCGGCGAGGAGCACACCTACTTCCACGGCGACGGCCGTGAGCTGCGTGAGGTGTTCGAGAAGAGCGGCACGGCGGTCCTGGACCGGATGCGCTGCCGCACCGGGCTGGAGTGGGCCGACTTCCGCAGGATCCTGGTGCACCAGGTGACACTTCCGTACCTGGAGCGGTTCGCCGAGGTCACCGGCGTTCCCGAGGACCGGCTGGTGGTGACCGTGCCCGAGCTGGGCAACGTGGCCAGCGCCACCCTGGGTGTGCAGCTGGACCGGGTGAGCGGGGAGCTGGAGCCCGGGGACCGGGTGCTGTTCGTGGGGCTCGGTGGCGGCATCAGCGCCATGACCATGGTGTGGGAGAAGTCGTGACCGAGCTGTGGGTGGTGGTGCCCGCGTACCAGGAGGAGGCGCGCATCGGTGGGGTGCTGCGCGCGCTGGCCGGCCAGCGGGACCTCGGCTTCACGCTGGTGGTCGCCGACAACGGCTCGACGGACGGCACCGGGCGTATCGCCCGCGAGTTCGCCGCGCGGGCGCCGTTCCCGGTGCATGTCGTCGACGAGCCGGAGAAGGGCGTGGGGTGCGCGGTCGACACGGCGGTGCGGTTCGCCATCGACCGGGGCGCCCGGTTCGTGGCGCGCACCGACGCCGACTGTCTGCCCCGGCCGGGCTGGACGGCCGCCGCGCGGGGCGCGCTGGAGGGCGGGGCGGCGATGGTGTGCGGGCGGATCGACGCGCGGGCGGACGAGCACGGGCCGCTCGGGCGGGCTGGCTTCCGGGCGATGAT
>NZ_JBFAPH010000588.1:0-2024 GCF_040675635.1 Streptomyces sp. NPDC049577 | reverse complement strand
GGCGGCGCCGGAGGAGGTGTCCGGGCCGCCGTGCCCGGCGTGCGGCACGCCCAATCCGCCCGGCCGCCGGTTCTGCCGGCGCTGCGCCCACCCGCTGACGCCGGCGGAGGAACGTACTCCGCTGCCGTGGTGGCGGACCGTCTGGCCGTTCCGCCGCCGGGTGCGGGCCGGATCCGGGCGGGCGGTGCGCCTCCTGGTGATCCTGGGCGTGGTCCTGGCCCTGTGCGTGGCAGGGTTCCTGCTGCTGCCCGCCGGGCGCGCCCTGTTCGAGGACACCCGGGACAAGCTCGGCGACGCCAAGGCCGTCACTCCCGTGGACGTGTCGGCCATTGCCCAGCTGCCCTCGCACCCGGCGACGAACACCACGGACGGCCTCAGCAACCGCTACTGGGGCGCACCCGGACCGGACGCCTCGGTGACGTACACCTTCGGCAAGCCGTTCCGGCTGGTCGACCTCGTCGTCACGAACGGCGCGTCGGCGTCGCCGGAGCAGTACGCCCGCGAGGCCCGGGCGCTCCGGATGGACCTGGAGGTCACGTCGGCGGACGGCACGGTGCACCGCTCGTCCCTCACCCTCGGCGACAAGCCGGGACCGCAGACGTTCCCCACCGGCATCACCGACGTGGTGACCGTCCGGCTGGTGCTGCGGTCGGTCACGGGACTCTCGGAAGGCCGCCACGTCGCGGTGGCGGAGGTGGAGTTCTTCCAGCGGGGCTGACGGGCCCCGGCCCGCGGCTCAGGGACCGGTGACGGCCTTCTCCAGCAGACCGTGCAGGACGTTCTGCTCCCGCGGGGTGAGGCCGGACAGCGGGGAGTCCACGGCGAGGAGCGCGCGCAGGCGTTCGCGCAGTGCGGTGCCCTCCGCGGTGAGGACGAGGTGCTTGGCGCGGCGGTCGGTCGGGTGCGGGTGGCGCTCGACCAGGCCCTGCTTCTCCAGCTTGTCGACGACGAAGGTGGTGTTGGAGGGCTCGCAGCTCATGCGTTCGGCGAGCTCCCGCATGGTCATCGGCCCGCTCATCTCCCGCAGCGCGGTCGCCTGGGGCGCGGTGAGGCCCAGGGCGGCGGCGCGCGCCCGTACGTGCTCGGCGATGCGCTGGGCCAGTTGGTTCACCAGACCGCACAGTTGTCGCTCGGCGATGACCGCCTGCGGCTCCGGGGACGTCGTCATGCCACCAGCCTAGCAAGTACCTCAAGCCAACATATTTACAGCTTGAATGATTCGAGCTTGATGCTTATGGTTTCGTCGTCGCCGTGCGGACACCCCGGCGACGACCCGATGACGACGAACAGGGGAGAGCCATGCCTGAGATGACGGTGGATCAGGACGGACGACTGAGCCGGCCGTCCGGAATCCGCTCCATACGGCTGGGCGACACGAAGGTGTCGTACGTGCCGGACGGCGAGGCGCGGTTCCGGCCGCTGCGGATGCTCCCGGACACCACGGACGAGATGTGGGCCGCGCACCCGGAGTATCTGGACGCCACCGGCCACCTCGTCGGGAGCGTCGGCGCTCTGCTGGTGGAGCACGGCGACCGCGCGCTGCTGATCGACGCGGGCTTCGGCCCGCAGAGGCACGAGGCGCCGGACGGCCCGCTCGACGTGATCCAGGGCGGTGCGCTCCCGGACGGCCTGGCCGGACTCGGCCGCCGCCCCGAGGACGTCGAAGCGGTGGCCTTCACCCACCTCCACCCCGACCACCTCGGCTGGGCCTGCCATCCCGCCCCCGGCGGCGACCGGCCCCTGTTCGCCCACGCCGACTACCTGATCTCCGAGCCGGAGTGGGACGCGCGCGACGCCCTGGAGGCCGGGCACGTCGCGGCCCTTGCGCCGCACGTACGGACGATCACGGACGGGCAGGAGATCTTCCCCGGCGTCCGCGTGCGGATCAATCCCGGGCACACCGCCGGGCACGCCGAGTACGTCATCACCGGCGGCGGGCGGCGTCTGATCGCCTTCGGCGACGCCATGCACTCGCCGGTCCAGGCCGGCCACCCCGACTGGTCCGCGGCCTTCGACCACGACCC
>NZ_JBFAPH010000587.1:0-2047 GCF_040675635.1 Streptomyces sp. NPDC049577 | reverse complement strand
CGAGCCACAGGCGCGGCGAGAAGCCGCCGGCCTGCCGGAAGGCGTCGGTGCGCTGGACGGTGGCGGCGGCCAGGAAGGAGCCCAGGGCGGGGCCGGGCAGCCAGGGCGGGCCGGTGAGCGGGGAGTGGCGCAGTTCCGCGACGATGGGATCCTCGGCGCCGTGCGGCTCGACGACGATGCGGGCGGTGACCGAGGCCAGCGAGGTGTGGCGGTCGAGCAGGTCGGCGGCCCGGGCGAGGGAGCCGGGGGCCCACCAGGAGTCGTCGTCGCAGAAGGCGACGTACGGGGTGCGGACGTGCCGTACGCCCAGGTTGCGGCCGATGGCGCCGAGGTTGCGGGAGGAGCGCAGCAGGCGCACGCCCGGGTGGCGGCGTGCGACGGCTTCCGGCGTGCCGTCGGTGGAGGCGTTGTCGGTGACGACGACCGGGGGCGCCTCCGGCAGGGCCGCCAGGTGGTCGAGGGTGCGCAGCACTTCGTCCCGCCGGTTGTGCGTGATGACGACGACGGTCGTGCGGTCATCGGGCATGGCCGTCTCCGGAGGCGCGCCCTTCCAGCAGCCGGAGGTCGGCCTCCAGCTCCGGCGGCAGGGGCCGGCGGTGTGTCATGGCCGCGGGCAGGCGGGCCAGGACCTCCCGGAGGGCCTGCCGGGCGACCGGATCGCGTGCCGCCCGCGCGGCCGTGCGGAGGGTGCGGCCGAGGGCGGTCGGGTAGGGCCGGCAGAGCCAGGTGGTGAGCAGGTCGTTGCGGCGCCAGCGCACCTGGCGGCCGGTGTCGGGCCGGCGTTCGTCGTGGTGGCCGTCCGGGTGGTGGCCGTCCGGGTGGTGGCGGTCCGGGTGGTGGTGGGCGACGATCTCCCGGCAGTGGGCCACTCCCCAGCCGCGGGCGGCCAGGTCGTAGGCGAGCAGGCTCTCCTCGCCGCCGAAGAAGAGCAGGGGGTGAAAGCCGCCCGTCTGGAGGTACGCCTCGCGGCGGACGACGGCGGCGCAGGACAGGAAGCCGAGGACGCTGGGGCCGGGCAGGTCCGGGTCGCGGCCCAGGGGCGAGTCGGCCAGCAGCTCGTTGAGGGGGTCGGGGCGGTGGTCGGTGCCGACCAGGGTGCGGGCGGCGATCAGGCCGAGGCGGGGGTGGTCGCGCATGAGGCGGGCGGCCCGGGCGAGGGAGCCGGGGGCCCACCAGGAGTCGTCGTCGCTGAAGGCGACCACGGGGGTGCCGATCCGGCGCACGCCGTCCGTGCGGGCGAGGGCGCCGCGGTTGCGGGGCAGGCGCAGCAGCCGGACCTGCGGGAAGTGGGTGCGGACCAGGTCGGGGGTGCCGTCGGTGGAGGCGTTGTCCACCACGAGGATCTCGGGTGCCTCGGGCAGGGCCGTGAGCAGGCCCAGGGTGGTGGCCAGGGCCGGGGCACGGTCGCGGGTGGCGATGACCACCCCGACGGCGGGGGTGTCGCGGGGGGCGCTCATGCGGGCACCGCCTCCAGATCGGTCAGGGCACCGAGGACGTCGTCGGCGCCGATGCGCAGCAGGAGGGCGTCGGGCCGGTCGGCGTGCGGGTCGCCCGGGGGGCCGGGGTGCCAGAGCGCCCGGTGGCGGGGAGAGCGCGGCGGGCCCCAGAGGGACGGCGCGACGGGACCGAAGAGGGTGACGCTGGGCGTGCCGTGGGCGACGGCGAGGTGGGCGATGCCGGTGTCGCCGCTGACCACGGCGCGGGCGCCGGCCACCAGGGCGGAGAGCTCGGGGAAGGGCAGCCCGCCGGTCAGGGCCCGAGCGCCGGGGACGGTGGCGCGGGCGACCAGGGCGTCCTCGCCCGGTCCGCCGGTGACCACGACCGGCTGCCCGCGGGCGAGGAGCCGGCGCGCCACGGTGGCGGAGCGCTCGGCGGGCCAGCGGCGGGCGGGTGAGCCCGCGCCCGGGTGGAGCACCACGGCGCCGGGGGCCGGCGAGGGGACGGCGGGCGGGGGCAGGGCGAGGTCGGCGGGGTCGGCGGGGATGCCGTAGAAGCGCAGGAGGCGGCACCAGCGGTCCCGTTCGTGCTCGTCGGGCCGCCAGGGCGG
>NZ_JBFAPH010000586.1:0-2049 GCF_040675635.1 Streptomyces sp. NPDC049577 | reverse complement strand
AGGCGCCGCGCCTGCTGTGTGTCGAGCTGTACGAGCGGAAGCCGCTCTCCTACATGACGGAGACCGCGGCCGCCGAACTGGCCGAACTCGCCCGGCACACCGTCTTCGTGCCGGCCACCACCCGCACTCGCGAGCAGTACGCCCGCATCAATCTCCCCGGCCCGCCGCCCGAGTTCGCCGTCTGCGCCAACGGCGGCCATCTGCTCGTCCGGGGCGAGTCCGACCCCGGCTGGCAGGCGCGCGTACGCCGGACCCTGGCCGCCGAGTGCGCCCCCCTGGAGGAGGTCCGCGCCCGGCTGACGCGGTCCGCCGACCCGGCGTGGCTGCGCAAGGAGCGCACCGCCGAGGACTTCTTCGCCTACCTCGTCGTCGAGCGCGAACTCCTGCCCGACGCCTGGGTCAAGGAGCTCACGGCATGGGCCGGGGAACGCGGCTGGACCGTCTCCGTGCAGGGCCGCAAGGTCTACGCCGTGCCGCGCCCGCTCACCAAGAGCGCGGCCGTCGCCGAGGTCGCGCGGCGCACCGGCGCCACCCGGGTGCTCGCGGCCGGCGATTCGCTGCTCGACGCCGATCTGCTGCTGGCCGCCGACCGCGCCTGGCGCCCCGGCCACGGCGAACTGGCCGACGTGGGCTGGACCGCGCCCCACGTCACCGCCCTGACCGCGCGCGGGGTCAGTGCGGGAGAGGAGATCGTACGGGCCTTCGCGGCAGCCCGGGAGGCGTAAGGTCGGGTGCCGTCCGTCAGCTGACGAACCGACGAATCCCTCTCCGTCTCGAGGAGACCGCGTGACCACCTTCAAGGGCATCTCGCTCACCCCCGAGCTCTACGACTACGTCCTGGCGCACAACCCGCCGCTCGACCCGGTGCAGCGCGCCCTGGTCGACACCACGCACCGGCTCCTCCCCGACCGGGCGATCATGCAGGTCGCCGAGGAACAGGCCCCGCTGCTGGCCTTCCTCGTCCGGCTCACCGGCGCCCGGAGGGTCCTGGAGGTCGGAACCTTCACCGGCCTCTCCTCCCTCTCCATGGCCCAGGCCCTGCCGGACGGCGGCAGCCTGATCACCCTCGACGTCTCGGAGGAGTGGACCGCCCACGCGCGCGAGGCCTGGGCCAAGGCCAAGGTCGCCGACCGGATCGAGCTGCGTATCGCCCCCGCGCTGGAGTCCCTGCGGGCCCTGCCCGCCGAATCCCACCTCGACCTCGCCTTCCTCGACGCCAACAAGGACGGCTACATCGCCTACTGGGAGGAGATCGTGCCCCGGCTCCGCCCCGGCGGGCTGCTCGTCGCCGACAACGTCCTCTACGGCGGCGAGGTCGTCGACCCGGCCGTCACCGAGGGCAACGGCGCGGCGATCAAGGCGTTCAACGAGCACGCGGCCGCGGACGGGCGGATGGAGTCGGTCATGCTGCCCGTCGCGGACGGCCTGACCCTGGCCCGCCGCAGGTCGTAGCCGCTCTTCCCCCGCGCGGCGGAGGGGGATCGGCCCGCAGGCCGACGTACCGGCGGCACCCCGCCGACCAGCATGGAGCCATGCTGAAAGTGAACGCTCTGCCCGGCGTACCGCGGTGGGCCGCCCTCGCGGCCCACGCCGTCCCGCTGGTCACCCTGCCCTCGGGACTGTGGCGCGTCGCCCTGGCCGCCGGCCTCCCGGTGGCCGGGGAACCGCTCCGGAGCGTCTGGGGGGTCCTCTACGTCCTGACGCTCAGCGCCGTCTCGGAGGGGCTCGCCCTGCTCACGCTCGGCCTCGTGCGCGGCTGGGGCGAGGTCGTGCCGCGCTGGATCCCGCTGCTCGGCGGCCGCCCGGTGCGCCCGCTCGCGGCGGTGGTCCCCGCGCTGCTGGGCGCGGCCGGCCTGTTCGCGCTGTACGGCTGGTTCTTCTACGCCCGGTACGCGGGCCTGGGCCAGGGCCACATCGGCACTCCGGCCCAGGACCTGCTCGTGCTGGTCTGCTACGCCCCGCTGCTGGCGTGGGCGCCGCTGGTGACGGCCGTCACGATCGCCTACTACCGGCGGCGGACGGCCGCCCCCGCACCGGGGGTGCTGCGCA
>NZ_JBFAPH010000585.1:0-2057 GCF_040675635.1 Streptomyces sp. NPDC049577 | reverse complement strand
GTGCCACCGTGACGCTCGATCCGTCGTCGGTGACGGCGGGCGGCTCGTCCTCGCTGACGGTCCGGACGACCGCCGCCACCCCGCCCGGCACGTATCCGGTCATCGTCCGGGGCACCGCGCCCTCGGGGTCCCGCAGCGCCGCGTTCACCCTGACCGTCACCGGCTCCGGCTCCTCCGGCCGGCTGGTCAACGGCGACTTCGAGACGGGCGGCACGGCGCCCTGGACCTGTGATTCCGGCAGCTCGGTGGTGAGCGCCCCGGTGCATTCGGGCGGTCACGCGCTCCTGCTCGCGCCCGGACCGGACCGGACGGGCGAGTGCCGGCAGACGGTGACGCTGGCGCCCCGCACCGCCTACACGCTGACCGGCTGGGTCCGCGGTGACTACGCCTACCTCGGCGTGAGCGGCGGCGCCACGGCGAGCACCTGGGCGTCCTCCGGCGCGTGGACGAGGCTGACGGTGCCCTTCACCACGGACGCCACGGGCACGGTCACCGTCTATGTGCACGGCTGGTACGGCCAGGGTGCCGTCGGCGCCGACGACCTCTCGCTCGGCTGACCGCACCCCCTCCCCGGGTCACCACCATCCGGCAGACAATCATTTTATTAGTTGCGCAAGCAATGAACTGTAGTCTGGCCCCGGCATGGCGGTTCGGAGCACCGACCCGGGGAGGGCGTGACCCGTGAGAACCTCGCTCGTGCGTGCGCGGAGCCGGCACCCCGTGCTCCGGATGCTCGACCACTCCTCGCCGCTGTGGCGGCTGGACTGGCCGATGCTGTGGTCGGTCGTGGCCCTGGGAGTGACCGGCGGGCTGCTGACGTGGTCGGCGACCTTCCAGCGGCAGGACGTCAACGGCGCCGATCCCCATACGTACCTCAAGCGGCACCTGCTCAATCTCCTCATCGGCCTGCTGCTGTGCGCCGTCCTGAGCTTCGTGGACCACCGCCGGCTGCGCGGTTACGCCCCCGTCCTCTACGGCGTGGCGCTCCTCTTCCTGGCCACCGTGCTGACTCCGCTGGCCAGCACGATCAACGGCGCGCACTCCTGGATCGAGCTCGGCGGCGGGTTCTCCCTCCAGCCGTCGGAGTTCACCAAACCGGCCCTGGTGGTGATGCTGGCGGCGCTGCTGGCCGAGGCGCGCGACCTGCGGCACGCCGAGGCGCCCGGCACCCGCCAGACTCTCGCGGCCCTGGCCCTGTTCGCCGTGCCCGCCGTGGTCATCATGGCCAGTCACGAGCTGGGCACCAGTCTGGTGCTCGCCGCGATCACGGCGGGGATGCTGTTCGCCTCCGGCGTGCGGACCCGCACGCTGGCGGTGCTGGCCGGTCTGGCCGGGGCGGTCGTCGCCGCCGTCCTGGGGCTGCGGCTGCTCAGCGCCTACCAGATCAACCGGTTCGCCGCCTTCGCCGATCCCCAGCTGGACCCCGGCGGGGTGGGCTACAACACGCACCAGGCCCGGATCGCGATCGGTGCGGGCGGGCTCGCCGGGCAGGGGCTGTTCCACGGGAACCAGACGAACGGGGGGTTCGTGCCCGAGCAGCAGACCGACTTCGTCTTCACCGTGGCCGGCGAGGAGCTCGGCTTCCTCGGCGCCGGCCTCGTCATCGCCCTGGTGGGCGTCGTGCTGTGGCGCGGCCTGCTGATCGCCCGCCGGGCGGGTGACATGTTCACCACGCTGCTCGCGGTGGGCGTCGTGTGCTGGCTGGCCTTCCAGTCGTTCGAGAACATCGGGATGACGCTGGGCATCATGCCGGTGGCGGGGATCCCCCTGCCGTTCGTCTCCTACGGCGGTTCCTCGATGTTCGCCGTGTGCGGGGCGGTCGGGCTGCTGCAGTCCATCCGGGCCGACTCCCGGCGTCCGCGCAGCGGCTGAGGCGCAGGCGGGAAGGGGACGGACATGACACTCGTGACAGGACGGCACTTCCGGTACCTCGTGACGGCCGGGGCGCTGGGGGTGGCCCTGGCCCTCCTCGCCGCCGCTCCGGCGCCGGCCAAGGGCGCCATGCACCTCTCGGCGGCCGCGCACACCGTCCGCAACGGCCAGGCGGTCCGGGTCAG
>NZ_JBFAPH010000584.1:0-2079 GCF_040675635.1 Streptomyces sp. NPDC049577 | reverse complement strand
GGCTGGCCGCGCGGTGGCCGGCCCCGCCGCGCCGGGCGCCGGTGTGTCCTCGCCCAGCGGTATCCGGGCCCGGCGCGCCAGCAGTGCGGCGGCCTCCCGCAGGGGCCGCGCCCCGAGCCGTACGGCCGTGGCGTGGGCCTGGGCGAGGGGTTCGGCGGCCGCCTCGGCCGCGCCGGCGGTCAGCAGGGCCTCGGCCAGGCGGTGGCGGACGCGCGCCAGGTCGTACGGGCGGTCCAGCCGCGCGAAGGCGGCGGTCGCCCCGGCCCAGCGGTCCGGGTCGGGATCGCCTTCGGCGCGGGCGAGTTCGGCCTCCAGGAACAGCGCGTACGCCTGCCACACGGGCACCGGCCGCGGCAGCGACGTGGCGGCGGCCCGGATCCGGGCGAGGGTCCCGGCGCGGCCCGGGTCGGCCGCGGGCAGGCCCCGGGCATCGGCCTCGGCGGTGGCGGCGGAGACGAGGAGAGGCCACATATAGCGCAGGGTTTCGGCGCACGGTCCGATGGCCAGGGCCTCGTCGAGCGCGGCGCGTGCGTCGTGGACACGGCCGCGCGCCGCGGCGAGGTCGAGGGTGAGGCGCGCGAGCGGGAGGAGGTACTGCGTCTGCGGGTCGTGGCTGCCGTAGTGGTCGCGGGCGGCCGCCAGCTCGCGTTCGGCCGTCTCCAGGTCGCCACGGCTCAGGGCCAGCTGGGCGAGCCGGCCGGCGGCCGTGCCGCGCGGCTTTGGGCTCTGGGCGAGGCCGCGGGCCCGGCGGGCGGCCTCCTCGGCCTCCGGCCAGCGGCCGAGGGAGAAGAGCGACTCGGCCTGGTTGCCGGCGACCCAGGCCATGGCGTCGCGCAGGCAGAAGCGGTGCAGGACCACGAGGCCCTGGGCCGCGACCTCGGCCGCCTCCGCCGAGCGGCCCACACCCTCCAGGGCCGAACCGAAGTTGATGTGGCAGCGGCTGAGAACGTGCACGTCCCGCTGCTCGACGGCCTGCGCGCAGACGGCGCGCATCTCGGCGATGCCGCCGTCCACGTCACCGGAGTCGATCATCAGGCCGCCGAGGGTGAGCCGGGCGTTGAGCTCGGTGCCCCGCGCGCCGACGAGCCGGGCGAATTCGACGGCCTGCTCGGCAGTGGCGAGGGTGTCGGGGTCCCGGGTGTGCACCGCGGACCAGGACGCGGCCTGCCCGAGCACCTCGGCGTGCACGGGGGACGGCGGCAGGCCGCGCACCAGGTCACGCGCCCGGTCGAGCTCCTGGCGTCCGTCGCCGCGCCCGAGGGCGTCCATCAGCCGGGAGCACTGGATCCAGAACCAGGCCGCCCGCAGCGGGTCCTCGGTCTCGTCGAGCATGCGCAGGCCGCGCTTGGTCATGGCCAGGGCTCGCTCCCGCTCGCCCGACATGTGCGCGGCCACCACGATCTCGGCCAGCAGGTCCAGCCGGCGCAGCGCGTCGTCGCCGCAGCCGCAGGCGGGATAGACGCCGGCGTAGTCGAAGGCGCGCTGCTCCTCGCGGGTCTCGGCGGGCACGTCCTCCCACAGTTCGAGGGCTCGCTCCAGCAGGCGCAGCTGCTCGGTGTAGGCGTAGCGGCGGCGGGCGTGGACGGCGGCGTCGAGGACGGCGGGCAGCGCCTTGGCCGGGTCGTGGGCGAGGTACCAGTGATTGGCGAGACGGGCGGGGCGCTCGTCGGCGCGGACGAGCCCCGGCTCGTCCTCCAGCGCCCGCGCGTAGCGGCGGTTGAGGCGGGACCGCTCCCCGGGCAGCAGGTCGTCGACGACGGCCTCGCGCATGAGCGCGTGGCGGAAGCGGTAGCCGTCGCCGCAGGAGGTGGGGCGCAGGATGCTGGCGCCGACGATCTGTCGCAGGGCCTCGATGAGCTCGTCCTCGCCGAGGCCGGTGACGGCACGCAGGAGTTCGTACTCGACGGTGTCGCCGCCCTCGGCGGCGACGCGCACGACGCGCTGGGCCGTCTCGGGCAGCGCCTCGACGCGGACGAGCAGGAGGCGCCAGGACATGAACGGCCCGGAGGCCGAGGCCGCCGTGCAGAAGGACCAGCAGGAGGGCTACTCGCTCGGTGTGCAGAGCACCCCGTCCTTCCT
>NZ_JBFAPH010000583.1:0-2090 GCF_040675635.1 Streptomyces sp. NPDC049577 | reverse complement strand
TCGTCTTCGCCGTGCAGCAGAGCGGCGGCGCGCCGACCACCGGGGACCTGTATCTGTTCGTCGCGCTGCTGGTGTGCGCGGCGGGTTACGCGGAGAGGGGTGAGTGCCGGTACGCCGGCAGGCCCCGACGGCGGAGGAGCACCAGGAGATGAGCGCCCCGGAGAGCCCGGATCACGTCAGTGTTCATCTGACCGGCTGCGGCTACGAGGCCGCCGGCACGGTCTTCGGTGTGCTGGAGGCGGCGTTCCCCGAAGGAGCCGGGCCGCCGCTGAGCGAGCCGCAGCCCACGGCCTCGTCGACGGACCATCCCATCATCTGGTGCATGGTCGTGGACACCCGGGGACACCGGCCGGGAGCGGCGACGGGGCTCTCCGAGCCGCTGGGCGAGCAGGTGTCCGTGGATCTCTTCGGCGCCGCGGATCCGGTGCGGCAGGTCCGGGAGGAGCTCGAGTCGGCCTTCGCGGCCGAGGACCGGGGCACGGTCTCGGGCGAGCACGAGCTGGAGGTGCGGCTGCGGCTGTCCTCGCGGCCGGCGTCACAGGGAGCGTGAACGCGCGGATGCCCTGCCCTCCGCCGGTCCGGCGGAGGGCAGGGCATCGTCCCCAGGAGTGGTGACCCCGTGCGTCAGGCGGTCTTCGTGGCGCGAGCGGCGTCGGCGAGCTGGGCGAGGAGCTTGGTGAGGGAGTCACGCAGCTCGTCGTTGGCCAGCACGCCCTCGGCGTCCACGACCGTGTTGGCCTGCGGGACCGTCAGCTCGTCACCGACGACCTCGGCACCGGAGGCGGTCAGCACCTTGCGCAGCTCGGCCTGGGCCCACTTGGCGCCGTAGGCGCTGGGGCTGGCGCCGATGACCGCGGCGTGCTTGCCGTTGAGCACCGACTCCCCGTACGGGCGGGACGCCCAGTCGAGGGCGTTCTTGAGCTGGCCCGGGATGGAGGAGTTGTACTCCGGGGTGGAGATGAACAGGGCGTCCGCCGCGGTGATGGCGGCACGCAGCTCCGCCACGGGCGCCGCCGGCTCGGCCTCGTGGTCCTCGCTGAACGGCGGCACGGTGGCCAGGCCGTCCCAGACCTCCACGTGGACGTCCGTGCCGGTGAGCTTGGCGGCCGCGCGCAGGATGGCCGTGTTGTTGGAGCCGGCGCGCAGGCTGCCGGAGATCGCGAGGACGCGGACGGTGCCGGCGGGCAGGTCGATTGCGTTCATAAGGATGAGCTCTCCTATGGGGGACCAGATCACTTCTGGGCAAATGGCATCGTCAAGTAGTGCACGGCGCGCACACCTCGGGGTGGCGCGTCGCGGTCACAGCATGGAGCACCGGAACCGTCGCATGCCGGTTCCGGGGGAAGGTCTGTCAAGTCTCTGACGCTTTGGCACTCTTGAGCGACCCGAACCGTAGCGATCCGGTCAACTCGGGGTCGTTTACCGGCACTTTTGGCCGGAACCGGCCGTCAGGACACCGCGACCACCCGGCCGCCGATGCCGATCGTGCCGTCGGGGTGGTGGCGCGTGAGGATGCGGGAGCCGGTGCCCTGGCGGATGGTGAGGGACCGTCCGAGCTCGGCGGTGAGCGCGAGGGCGGCGGCGCCGGTCGCCTCGTCCTCGGCGATGCCGTCGCCGCGCCGCGGGAAGCCGCGGGCCCGTACCCGGCCGGCCTGCTCGTCCTCCCAGGCCCAGGCGTAGAGCCAGCCGTCGCCGGGCGGCGGGGCCGGCAGCGCGTCGACATCGGCGGGCGTCGCGAACCGTTCGGTGCGACGCCCGGTCGCCCACTCCGGGCGGGCCCGGATCCAGGTGGTCCCGCCCTCCGGCCAGGTGGGCACCTCGCCCACGGGCGGTCGCAGGACGCGGACGTCCTGGCCGCGGCGGCGCAGCAGCCAGGCGAGGCCCACCAGCGGGTGTCCGGCGAACGGCAGCCGGCCGGACGGGGTGTGGATGTCGACCCGGCCCAGCTCGGGGTCGTCGACGAACACGGTCTCGCTGAAGCCGAGCCGGGCGGCCGTGCGGTGCCGCTCGGTCTCGTCGGGGACCGTGGGGCCGTCGAGCACGACGCCGAGGGGGTTGCCGCCCTCGCCGTCCGGGCCGACGAACACCCG
>NZ_JBFAPH010000582.1:0-2108 GCF_040675635.1 Streptomyces sp. NPDC049577 | reverse complement strand
GGCAGCGCCTCGCGGGCGTAGTGGGCGTTGAAGAAGGTCTCGCGGGTGCGGGGCCGGCGCGTTCGGCCGGGGTCATCCCGGCCAGCCTCGGCACCCATTCCTCCAGCGCCTTGCGGCTGAGCGTGCGCTGGACGTACAGGCCCTCGGCGGAGCGGGCGGCGCCGGCGATGCGGGCCAGCTGCTTGAAGGTCTTGGACGTGGCGACGGTGTGGTCCGGCGTGCCGTGCCGGGCGAAGTCGCCGACCGTGCGGGCGATCTCGGCCCGTACGTGCCGGCGCAGCGCCCGTACCCGGTCCGGATCGGCGGAGCCGTCGGGGCACCAGGCGGCGGTGAGGCGGCCGGCGCCCAGCGGGAGGGAGGCAGCGGCGTCGGGGTCCTCGTCGAGGCCGTAGGCGATCTCCAGGGAGCCGCCGCCGATGTCGAGGAGCAGCAGCTTCCCGGACGACCAGCCGAACCAGCGGCGGGCGGCGAGGAAGGTGAGCCGGGCCTCCTCGACGCCGGTGAGGACGGTGAGGGTGACGCCGGTCTCCTCGCGGACCCGTTCCAGGACGGTGTCGGCGTTGGCGGCCTCGCGGACGGCGGAGGTGGCGAAGGGCAGGACGTCCTCGACGCCCTTGTCCTCGGCGGCCCGCAGGGCCGCCTGGACGACCACGACGAGACGGTCGACGCCGGCCTCGCTTATGGCGCCGTTCTCGTCGAGGAGTTCGGCCAGGCGCAGCTCGGCCTTGTGGGAGTGGGCCGGCAGCGGACGGGCACCGGGGTGCGCGTCCACCACCAGCAGATGGACGGTATTCGAACCCACATCGAGGACACCGAGTCTCATGGCCTGAACGCTACTGCTCCCGCCGGGTCCGCTTACGCTTGAGGGGTGGCAAAGACGAAGAAGGTCAAAGCGGGCAAAGCAGACGCAAAGTCGACGGACGAGGTCGGACTCGACTTCCCCCGCGCCTGGGTGGAGTTCCCCGATCCGGCCGACGACGAGCAGGTCTTCCGCTGTGACCTCACCTGGCTGACGTCCCGCTGGACGTGCGTCTTCGGCAGCGGCTGCCAGGGCATCAAGGCGGGCCGCGCCGACGACGGCTGCTGCTCGCTGGGCGCGCACTTCTCGGACGAGGACGACGAGAAGCGCGTCGCCGGGCACGTGGCCCGCCTCACACCCGAGATGTGGCAGTTCCACGACGAGGGCACCCGCTCCGGCTGGACCCAGCTCGACGAGGACGACGGCGAGCGCCAGACGCGCCGCTGGAAGGGCTCCTGCATCTTCCAGAACCGCCCCGGCTTCGCCGGCGGCGCGGGCTGCGCCCTGCACATCCTCGCCCTCAAGGAGGGGCGCGAGCCGCTGGAGACCAAGCCGGACGTCTGCTGGCAGCTGCCGGTGCGCCGCACGTACGACTGGATCGACCGCCCCGACGACACGCAGATCCTCCAGATCTCCATCGGCGAGTACGACCGCCGCGGCTGGGGCCCGGGCGGCCACGACCTCCACTGGTGGTGCACCTCCGCGCGCTCCGCGCACGGGGCGGGCGAGCCGGTGTACGTCTCGTACGCGGCGGAGCTGCGGGAGCTCATGGGCCCGAAGGCGTACGAGCGGCTCGTGGAGCTGTGCGAGCAGCGGATGGCCTCGCTGCTCCCGATGGCACCGCACCCGGCGGACCCGGCACCGGCCGGCTGACCCGGGGCGCTCACCGCGGTGAGGGCGCGGGCGCGGTCGGCGTGGGGTCCGCCGGGGTGGGCGTCGGCGTCGGCGCCGGAGCCGTCGGGGTTCTCGGGCCCTCGCCCTCGATGGTGACGACCGCGCCGCCCGGGGCGATGGCCACCCGGGCGCGCCAGGGCCCGGCGGGCTCGTGGGTGCGGTCGACGGTGACGGTCACCGTGATCGAACTGCCGGGGTAGAGGACGCCGCCCGGCTGGCTGATGCGCAGCCAGGGCGCGTCGGCGGACATGGACCAGCCCACCGGGCCGCCGCCGCTCGCGGTGAGCGTGATGAGCGTGGTCGTACCGCTGGGCTGGGCCTCGACCGTCAGCCGGCCGGGGCCGCGCGCGGGCCCCGCGGGGGTTCGGAGTGGCAGCCGTGGTCGCCTGCGTGCTCGTCGGCAAGCGGATTCACC
>NZ_JBFAPH010000581.1:0-2114 GCF_040675635.1 Streptomyces sp. NPDC049577 | reverse complement strand
GGCCGCGCGGTCGGCCGGGGTGAGCGGCAGTCCCTGCAGGGTGTTCAGCCGGACGGCGTGGACGAAGGCGTCCTCCGCGGTGCCCTCGAAGTACCGGGCGGCGATGCTCTCGTCGCCGCGCAGCCTGGCGGCGCGCAGCCGGTGCATGCCGTCGACGACCCGCATGGTGGATCGGTGCACGACGATCGGCGGCAGCGGGAGGCGGGTCCCCGCCAGTTCCCGGACGTGCTGCGGGTCCTCGCCGTCGAGCCGGGGCGAGTCGGCGGGCAGCAGGGCCGTCAGTGGCAGGACGACCGTCTCGGCGATCACGCAGTCGCCGTCCGGCACGCTCCTGCCCGCTCCCTCGCGCCCTCGTCCGCCGCTCCTCTCCCCGAGTCTCCCGGCCGTCCGTACGTCTCCCGCGGCCTCCACCGATGCTGTCCGTCCCGAAGTCGTCACGCCATCCCCCTCTGAAGAACTCCGGCCGGCGGGGGCGGGAACCGGGGCCCTGCGGAGACGTCCGCCGGGGCCCTGCCGCCAACTGGTGGTTGATCCTTGGAGCAAGCCGTCCAACACCAGTCGATCCCACCGACGTCTGGACGCTAGGCAGCAGGCGCTGCCGCTGTCAACCACAATCCGGCGGCGGGCACATGGACTCCCGTGCCGGGCCTTACGCTAGATTGACGCGGGGAGGGAGGTGCGATCATGAAAGAAACGGACACAGCACCGGACGCCACAGCCGGGCACACGCTCGCCGACAAGCTCAACCACCTGTTCCGGACCGTGGTTCCGGCCGGCCGCGAGCCGTACAGCACGGAGGAAGTGGCGCGCGCGATCAGTGCCGGCGGCGTGTCGATCTCCGGGAGCTACATCTGGCTGCTGCGCCGGGGACAGCGCGACAATCCGACGCTGCGACACCTGGAGGCGCTGGCGAAGTTCTTCGGCGTGCCCCCGGCCTACTTCTTCGACGACCGGGTCACGGCGGCGGTCAACGCCGACCTGCGGCTGCTGGTCGCCCTGCGGGACACCCAGGTCCAGCGCGTCGCCCTCCGGGCCGCCGGGCTGTCCCCCGAGAGCCTGCACTCGATCAACGAGGTGATCGAGCGGGTCCGTGAGCTGGAGGGGCTGCCGACCGCCCCGACGGAAAGCCACCCCTGACGCGACGGGGGGACGCCGCCGTGAACTTCAAGAGGCTGCACCAGCGTTGCCGGAAGCTGGTCCGCGGCCTGGACATCCCGTCGCCGTTCGACATCTGGGCGCTGTGCGACAGCGTGGCCGAGCGCCACGGCCGGCCCATACGCCCGGAGCCCCTGCGGCTGCCCCCGGACGGGCCGTGCGGACTGTGGGTCTCCACACCGGATGTGGACTACATCTTTTACGCGCACGACACCAGTCCGCTCCACCAGGAACACATCATCGCCCACGAGTTGGGCCATGTGATCTGCGGTCACGAGGAGAGCGCCGTGCTCGGCGAGGAGACCTCCCGGCTGGTGCTGCCCACCCTCGACCCGGAGATGGTGCGGGGGGTGCTGCGGCGGACGTACTACACCTCGGCGGAGGAGCAGGAGGCCGAGATGGTCGCCTCCCTGATCCTCCAGGCGGCCAACCGGACACCGCTGGAACGCAACTGGGACGTCCCCAGCGAGGCCGCGGCGACGGTCGAGCGCCTCGACCGCTCGCTGCGCGGCTCCGCGCCGGACGAGATGTAGCCGGACGAGACGCAGCCGGACGAGACGCAACCGGATCAGAGAGCCGGACGCGGCCACCGCACGACCGACGACGGGTGACGGGCACCACATGATCACTTTTCTGCACGGCCTGGGGGCCGTGGCCGCCTGGGCCGGCCTGTTCTACAAGTGCCGGGCTCTGCGCAAGGATTCCCGGGATCCGGCCCTGATCGCCCTGTGCGCCGTCTTCGCGCTGTCGGGCATGAGCTTCTTCGTCTCCCTGCCGCCGGTGTGGGTGCGGGTGGACGGTCTGACCGGCGTACCGAACATCGCGGCACTCCTCGCCCAGAGCTGTGTGATGGCGCTGCTGGTCGCCCAGTGGATCGTGCTCACCCACTGGGCGCTGCCACCCGAGCGGGCCCGCAGGCGCGCCCGGTTCCAACTGGGCTTCTGCGCGGCGGCGCTGGC
>NZ_JBFAPH010000580.1:0-2115 GCF_040675635.1 Streptomyces sp. NPDC049577 | reverse complement strand
CGCACTGGACGTCTCGGTGCAGGCCCAGGTCATCAACCTCCTGGCCAAGCTCCAGCGGGAGCTGGGCCTGGCGTACGTCTTCATCGCGCACGACCTCTCCGTGGTCCGCCACATCTCCGACCGCGTGGCCGTGATGTACCTGGGCCGCTTCGTGGAGGCGGGCACCGACGCGGAGATCTACGAGCATCCCACCCACCCCTACACCCAGGCGCTGCTCTCGGCGGTCCCGGTCCCGGACCCCGGGGCGCGCGAGCGCCGCGAACGCATCCTGCTGACGGGCGATGTGCCCTCCCCGGCCGACCCGCCCTCGGGCTGCCGCTTCCGCACCCGCTGCTGGAAGGCGCAGGACAAATGCGTCCGGGAGGACCCGCCCCTGGAGGTCCCGGCGTGGCTCCGCGAGGCGGGCGGCCCGGCGGCACACGAGTCGGCGTGCCACTTCGCGGAGGAACGGCCGGTAACCGCTCCCCACGCGTAGCCGACGGCCGGTAGGCTCCGAACCTCGAATCGAACATGCGTCGCAGTCGCCCGTGACCGGGGTGGCCGCGTCAGGGGGAAGGAACCACGATGAGCCGTCTCCGCAACCGCCTCGCCGCCACCGCGGCCGCCGCCCTCGTCCTCGGCGCCGGCGCACTGACCGCCGCTCCGGCCGCCGTCGCGAAGGCCAATCTGATCGCGATCGACGGCGTCGCACTGCGCTCGCCCGGGATCCAGGTGGACGTCACGTACTCCTGCGACCCCGGCATGAACCACCAACTGGTCGCCAACGCAACCGCGAACGCCGGCACCAACCACGAGAGCGTCGCCGCCGCCACCATCAAGACCGGCAAGCTGGTCTGCGACTACGACGACCACAAGGCACAGGTGTACCTGCGCCCCGCCCTCGGCTCGCACTTCGCCAAGGGGGACGAGGTACAGGTCAAGGTCTACTACTTCGACGACGAGGGCTTCAGCTACGCCCAGCAGGAGACCGTCACGGTGCTGTAGAGACGGCCGGTGCCGGATCCGTCGCCAGGCGAGCGTGCAGATGGGTGTCGAGGTACGTGCCCCCGGGCCCCGGCAGGAAGCCGCGCATGAGGCCCTCGTAGGCGAACCCGCAGCGCTCCGCCACGCGGCAGGAGGCATCGTTGCCCACGGCGTGCCCGAGGTCGAGGCGGTGCAGGCCGAGGTCGGTGAAGGCCCAGCGGGTGAGCAGCTCGACCGCGCGCGTGGCGACGCCCCGGCCCCGGGCCTCCGGCAGGAGCCAGTAGCCGACGTTGGCGTGACCCATGCGGGGTTCGATCTGCTGGAGGGCGACCTGGCCGAGGACGGCGCCGCCGGCCCCGTCCGTGACGCAGTACGCGGCCTGGTCGCCACGCGCCCAGCGCTCGGCCCGGGCGCGGATGTAGTCGAGGGCGGCGGCCTCGTCCATGAGCTCCGCGCCGGGCAGGTGGTTCCAGTCCCGGAACACGCGGTCGTTCATCGCGCGGACGACCGCCCCGGCGTCCGCCTCGCGCCAGAGCCGTAACCGCAGGCCGAGGCCGGTGAGTTCGGTGGCCGGGAGGGTGGTCCGCGCCACGGGGTTCATGGTTCCGCCTTTCCTGGAAGAAACGCGAGGACGCCCGGGCCCCTCACAGGGCCCGGGCGTCCTTCTCACTGGTCCGTGCTCACGCCGCGCCGACGACGTCCTTCTCCTCGGCGAAGTGGCACGCCGACTCGTGCGCCGCCGGCGAGTCCGAGCTCTTGAAGCGCTCGGGCACGGCCAGCAGCGGCACCTCCTCGGCACACTTGTCCTGCGCCTTCCAGCAGCGGGTGCGGAAGCGGCAGCCCGAGGGCGGGTTGGCCGGGGAGGGCACATCGCCGGTGAGGATGATGCGCTCCCGGCGCTCGCGCGCCTCGGGGTCCGGGACCGGGACGGCCGACAGCAGCGCCTGGGTGTAGGGGTGCGTCGGGTGCTCGTAGATCTCGGCGTCCGTGCCGATCTCGGCCAGCTTGCCGAGGTACATCACGCCGACGCGGTCGGAGATGTGCCGCACGATCGACAGGTCGTGCGCGATGAAGAGGTAGGAGAGGTTGAACTCGTCCTGCAGCTTCTCCATCAGGTTGATGACCTGGGCCTGCACCGAGACGTCCAGCGCC
>NZ_JBFAPH010000579.1:0-2136 GCF_040675635.1 Streptomyces sp. NPDC049577 | reverse complement strand
GCACCTCGTCGGTGACCTGGCCCTCGACGACCTTGCGGTACGGGGTCTCCACGAAGCCGAAGGCGTTGACCCGGCCGTAGGAGGCGAGCGAGCCGATCAGACCGATGTTCGGGCCTTCCGGCGTCTCGATCGGGCACATACGGCCGTAGTGCGACGGGTGGACGTCACGGACCTCGAAGCCGGCCCGCTCACGGGACAGACCGCCCGGACCCAGCGCCGACAGACGACGCTTGTGGGTCAGACCCGACAGCGGGTTGGTCTGGTCCATGAACTGGGACAGCTGGCTGGTGCCGAAGAACTCCTTGATGGAGGCGACGACCGGCCGGATGTTGATCAGGGTCTGCGGCGTGATCGCCTCGACGTCCTGGGTGGTCATCCGCTCGCGGACGACGCGCTCCATACGAGCCAGACCGGTACGGACCTGGTTCTGGATGAGCTCGCCGACGTTGCGCAGACGACGGTTGCCGAAGTGGTCGATGTCGTCGGTCTCGACGACGATCTCCGTGCCGTTCTCGCCGAGGGTCTCGACCTCGCCGGCGTGCAGCTTCACCAGGTACTTGATCGTCGCGATGATGTCGTCGACGGTCAGCACACCGGCGTCGAGCGGGGCGTCCGCGCCCAGCTTCTTGTTGACCTTGTAGCGGCCGACCTTCGCGAGGTCGTAGCGCTTCGGGTTGAAGTAGAGGTTCTCGAGCAGCGTCTGCGCGGCCTCACGCGTCGGGGGCTCGCCCGGGCGCAGCTTGCGGTAGATGTCGAGCAGCGCGTCGTCCTGGCCCTGGGTGTGGTCCTTCTCCAGGGTGGCGCGCATGGACTCGTACTCGCCGAACTCCTCGAGGATCTGCTCGGTGGTCCAGCCGAGCGCCTTCAGGAGGACGGTGACGGACTGCTTGCGCTTGCGGTCGATGCGCACACCGACCATGTCGCGCTTGTCGACCTCCATCTCCAGCCAGGCACCCCGGGACGGGATGATCTTGGCGGTGAAGATGTCCTTGTCGGAGGTCTTGTCGATGGCCGAGTCGAAGTAGACACCCGGCGAGCGCACCAGCTGCGAGACCACGACACGCTCGGTGCCGTTGATGACGAAGGTGCCCTTGTTGGTCATGAGCGGGAAGTCGCCCATGAAGACCGTCTGGGACTTGATCTCGCCGGTCTCGTTGTTGGTGAACTCGGCCGTGACGAAGAGCGGAGCCGCGTACGTGAAGTCGCGCTCCTTGCACTCGTCGATGGAGTTCTTCGGGGGCTCGAAACGGTGGTCGCGGAAAGTCAGCGACATCGACCCGCTGAAGTCCTCGATCGGGGAGATCTCCTCGAAGATCTCCTCCAGACCGGACTTGGTGGGGACGTCCTGACCGGACTCCAGCGCTGCCTCGACGCGAGCCTTCCAGGCGGCGTTGCCGAGCAGCCAGTCGAAGCTCTCGGTCTGCAGCGCAAGGAGGTTCGGAACCTCGAGGGGCTCCTTGATCTTCGCAAAGGAGATGCGCAGCGGGGCGGTGCTGGCGCCGTTGTTCGTATTGGCGGTCGAGGCGTTGCGCGAGGCGGCCAAGAGGGGGTCCTTCCGAGGGCTCGGACTCACTACGCGCGTACCGGTCCCACTTCGTGCGTACGGAGAGAAATCCCAGGTCAGAGGGTTTCTTTCAGCAATGCTCGGAAGTGGGCATGCCCCTGGTGACGGGCAGGGAGCAGCTAACAGGCAGCGCAAAGGGTCAGTGTAGCCACTTGGCCCACTGATGTCCAGAGCGGAATTCCGGAGACCGGTGCGATACCAATCTCTCCCTCCGGGATCCTCTGTGTTGTTCCTCGCCGCCTGCCGCAACCACGCGCTCGAAGCGCATGACGATACTTCCCTCTTCGCCCTCGATCCATGCCTCGGACGGAGGACCGATCTGGCGACGCGTCTGGCGACGCGTCCTGAGAATCGCGCGCGGCGTGCCGTTCGTCAAGGGCCCTCGGCGGCAACGAAGATCACCATACTCGCCCATGGGGCCCCGCGCGCGCATCCCTCCCGGGAACGCCCAAGGGCGACCACCCGCATGGGTGATCGCCCTTGGCGTGCTGACGAACGTCAGCGAGGAGTCAGTCGACTCCGTGAGGTCACTTGACCTCGACGGAGGCGCCGAGGCCCTCAAGGGCGCCGGC
>NZ_JBFAPH010000578.1:0-2139 GCF_040675635.1 Streptomyces sp. NPDC049577 | reverse complement strand
CGGCCGACGGCCCCCCACCGGGCGCCCGGCATGGCGCTGCTGTGCTGCGCCCTCGTCGCCGTCAAGCTGCTGTACCGGCCCGGTCGGGAAGCGCGGCGGGTCCGGTTGTTGTTCGCGGCCGGCGGGGCGGTCGGCGGCACGGGCGGTGGCGGCGCCGGGCCGGAATGGGCCGGGAAGGCCGCCGAGTCGATCGACCGCCTGCGGCGATCGGCTCTCGGACGGCGCGAGTGGCTGTGTGTTCCCGCCGGCTGTGCGGTCGCTCTGGTGGGGGAGTCCCCGTTGCCCGCGATCGCGGGGGTGGCGGCCGTTCCGCTCGTCCGGCGCTGGCTCACCGTCCGGCGGCGGGCGAAGGAACGGGCGCGACGTGAAGCCGCTGTGATCGATGTCTGCGCGACCGTCGCCGGCGATCTGCGTGCGGGCCGTCAACCGGGGGAGGCCCTGGCCGGGCTGTGGAAGAGCGAACTGGATCCCGGCTGGGCGGGGGTTCCGGCCGCCGCCCGGTTCGGTGGGGACGTGCCGGGAGCACTGCGCGAGGCGGCCCGGCAGCCCGGGGCCGAGGGGTTGAACGGGGTGGCCGCCTGCTGGCGGGTCGCCGTCGACGGGGGAGCCGGCCTCGCCACCGGTCTGGAGCGGGTGGCCGCGGCCCTCGGCGCCGAACGGGGACAGCGGGAGGAGCTGCACGCCCAGTTGACCGGCACCCGGTCCACTGCCGTGATGCTCGCCCTGCTGCCGTTCTTCGCGCTGGTCATGGGCAGCGCCCTCGGCGCCGCACCGCTCCGGGTGCTGCTGCACACGCCGGCGGGGCTCGGCTGCCTGCTCCTCGGTGGCCTTCTGGAGTGCGCGGGGCTGGTGTGGACGGCTCGGATCATCCGTTCGGCCGCGGGCCCGGCAGGCGGAAGGAAGGGGTGATGGGTGACGCGGGCGCGCTGCGCGCCGAGGTTGTCCACAGCTTGGGGGCGACGGTCGTGGCCCTCGCAGTGGTCCTGGGTGGTGTGGCCATCGGCCGGGCACGCCGCAGGATGGCCGCGCGGCGCCGGGTCGTGGCCCTGCTCGGGCCGTGGGCCGGATCACCGTCGGAGCCCGGATCACGCCGGTGGGCGAGCTGGTCCGGCCGGATCCGCAAGGCCGCGCCGGTGGTGGGCGCGGGAATCGCCGGCTTCCTCCTCGTCGGAGGAGCCGCCGGATGCGGGGTGGGAATCGCCTGCGCCTGCGGGACGTGGCGTTGGCTGCGCGGACGGCGCGAGCAGCGTTCCGGAGCGGAGCTCTCCGCCGAGGAGGCGGCGTGGCAACTCCCTTTCGCCGCCGATCTGCTGGCCGCCTGCCTGGCCGCCGGTGCCGGGCCCCGCCGGGCGGCGGAAGCGGTCGGTGGGGCGCTCGGCGGGCCGGTGGGGGAGCGGCTGGCCCAGGCTGCCGCCGAGGTACGGCTGGGCGGCGAGCCGGCCACGGCCTGGGGGCGGCTGACGGTGATTCCCGGCGCGACTCCCTTGGCCCGGTGCTTGGAGCGGGCGCAGGCCACCGGCGTCCCGGCGGTCGAGCCCATGGCGCGGCTGGCCGAGCGGCTACGGGCCGAGCAGGCCAGGGCGGCCGGCACACGCGCCCGACGGGCGGGCGTCCTGGCCACGGCTCCCCTGGGGCTGTGCTTCCTGCCGGCCTTTCTGACGGTCGGCGTGGTGCCGGTGGTGATCGGCCTCGCGAGCGGCCTGCTCAACGGGAGGTGACCTCACGCCCGCCGGGCGAGGACCTGGCGCGCGCAGGAAGAGCGAAGCCCCGGCGCACGCAGGAAGAGCGAGCAGGAAGAGCGAAGAAGCAACAGCGAAGAAGCAACAGCGAAGCAATAGCGAAGAAGTCCGGAAGAAGTGACAGAAGGAGGAAGCGATGGCGGCAATGGTGTCGCGGTGGAGCCGGTCCTGGGCGCGGCCCTGGGCCCGGCGGTGGAGCCGCATGCGGGGTGCGGCCGGCGAGGCCGGCATGTCCACGGCCGAGTACGCGGTGGGAACGCTGGCGGCATGTGCCCTGGCGGCGGTGCTCTACAAGGTGGTCACGAGTTCGGCGGTGACCTCGGCACTGCAGGCGTTGATCAGCAAGGCGCTCCATGCGCCGTTCTGATGCCGGGACGGGCGGGGACGGCGGCTATGTGAC
>NZ_JBFAPH010000577.1:0-2146 GCF_040675635.1 Streptomyces sp. NPDC049577 | reverse complement strand
GGCGAGGTGGCGGTGAGCCCCGGCAACGCCTCCCCGAGGCCGCCGTCCAGCGCCACCGGGTGAATGGCCCGGGTGCGACACGCCAGGACTCGGACGCCTGCCGAGGCCACCGCTCCGGCCCGGCGGCCGGGTGTGGCGGACGTGAGGGAAGTCACCCGGAACGGTGGCCGGGACCACCCCCTCCGGGAAGTCCCGGGGACCGGGCGACCGGCTCTCCACCCAGGGGAGTAGCCCCGGGGGACCGGCCTCATCCTCCGGGAGGCCCGCAAGGCGGTACGCGGGCATGACGCCCCGCCGCCCGGCGGCCCCTACCGTGGTGTGCGAGCGGCGGACGTACAGCACTCGTCCCCCGAGGTCAGACGTCCGCCGCTCGTGACAGACGGACACCGGGCGGGGGGAAGACGATGGCGGACACCGCGGAACGAACGGTCCAGCCGGTCCGTACGGACCGGCGGGCCGTACGGCACCCGGCCACGGACCTCTTCGGCGAGGTTCCCTCCTCCACCCGCCACCCGCTGGTGGCGGCGGCCATGGTGCTGCCCCTGGCCGCCTTCCTCGCGGTGGCCTTCGGCGGCTGGGACGCCGTCGTCCTGCAGGCGTCGTCCGTGGCCGGAATGCTGGGGCACTGAGCGCTCCAGGCCCGGGAGAGCGGCCCGGGCCGGGCGGACCGGCCGATACCCCGTGGGGACGGGGGTTGCGGCGGACGGCACGACGAGCCGGGCACCTGGGGAGGTGCCCGGCCGTCGCGTATCCCGGCCGGCGCACGCGTATCCCGGGCAGCACAACGGCCGAGGGCCGGAGCTCATGGCTCCGGCCCTCGGCCGATCATGTGCGCGATACTGGGATTGAACCAGTGACCTCTTCCGTGTCAGGGAAGCGCTCTCCCGCTGAGCTAATCGTCCTTGGAGGTGGAGACGGGATTTGAACCCGTGTAGACGGCTTTGCAGGCCGTTGCCTCGCCTCTCGGCCACTCCACCAACGGAGCGGGGGTTCGGGAAGATCCCCCACATCGAGCGGACGACGAGATTCGAACTCGCGACCCTCACCTTGGCAAGGTGATGCTCTACCAACTGAGCCACGTCCGCAGGTCTTGCATCTCCGGGGCGCTTCCGCGTCCCGGCGACGTGTTGAACTTTAGCGGATTCCAGCGCCAGCTCAAATTCCGTTTGCCCAGCGTGCTGCGCTGATCCCCCTCCACCCGGCCTCCCGGCACCCCCTGCGGGGCCGCCATAGACTCGGTGACGTGCACGACCTCACCTCGACGTCCTCGCCCATGGCACGCTTCGGCGGCCTCCTCGCGACCGATCTGCGCGACGTCACCAGCGACCCGGCCGCCCTGGACTCCAGCGGCTGGTGGGCCGTCGTCGCGGACTTCGAGGGAGGGATCCGCTGCGCCCGCTTCGGCGACGTGCGCCCCGCCCCCGCCCGGGCCCCCGGCCCCTGGCGCGGCCCGGCCCCCGAGAGCTGGACCAGCTCCCTCGACCGCGCCGCCTACACCGCGGGCGTCCGCCGCATCCGCGAGCACATAGCCGCCGGCGAGGTCTACCAGGCCAACCTCTGCCGCGTGCTGAGCGCGCCCCTGCCCGACCCGGACGCCGCCGACATCGATGCCCTCACCGGCCACCTTGCCCGGGGCAACCCCGCCCCCTACGCCGGCACCGTCCGGCTGCCCGCCCACGGCGTGGAGGTGGCCACCGCCTCTCCCGAGCTCTATCTCCGCCGCACCGGCCGCGTGATCGAGTCCGGGCCGATCAAGGGCACCGGACGCACCGCCGAGGACCTCCTGGAGAAGGACCACGCCGAGAACGTCATGATCGTGGACCTGGTCCGCAACGACCTCGGCCGCGTCTGCGCCACCGGCTCCGTCACCGTCCCCGCGCTCTGCGCCGTCGAGCCGCACCCGGGCCTGGTCCACCTCGTCTCCACCGTGCGCGGCGAGATCGCCGAGGGCGCCGGCTGGGCGGACCTCTTCGCGGCCACCTTCCCGCCCGGCTCCGTCACCGGCGCCCCCAAGGCCAGCGCCCTGCGGATCATCGACTCCCTGGAGACCGCGCCCCGCGGCCCCTACTGCGGCGGCATCGGCTGGGTCGACGCCGACCGGCGCACCGGCGAGCTCGCGGTCGGCATCCGCACCTTCTGCATCGAC
>NZ_JBFAPH010000576.1:0-2152 GCF_040675635.1 Streptomyces sp. NPDC049577 | reverse complement strand
CTGGCGTCCGCGACCGGCCCCATGCCGGCGGTCCGTTACGACTGACGTGCCGCCCCGGACGACGCCTGTCCCGATGCCTGCCCCGACGCGCGGCCGGACTCGCCGGGCTTCGCGCGCTGCTTGCTCTGGGTGAGCGCCGCCCCCGCCAGCACGATCACCGCGCCGACGGGCGTGTTCCAGGTCAGCTTCTCGCCGAGCAGGGCCACGCCGGCGGCGGTCGCGACGACCGGGATGAAGTAGGTGATCAGGGTCGCGGTCGTCGGCCCGACCTCGGCGACCAGCCCGTACTGGATGAGGAAGGCGACGCCGGTGCCGAACGCGCCCAGCGCGAAGATCGCGAGCAGCGGCCCCACGGAGAAGGAGGACGGCAGCGGGCTCAGCAGCGGCGCGAGGATCGCCAGCTGCACTGTGCCCAGCAGCAGCTGGGCACCCGACATCGACAGATTGGAGTCGCCCGTGCCGGTGAGCGTCCGCCGCACGTAGATCCAGCCCACCGCGTAGCTGGCGGAGGCGATCAGCGCCATCACCGTGCCCTTCGGGTCCTGGCCGGAGAAGCCCTGCCAGGCGCCGAGCACCGTCAGCACGCCGATGAAGCCGAGGCCCAGGCCGGCCAGCCGCCGCCGCGTCGGGCGGTCGTCGGAGAGTGCCACGAAGGAGAGCACCATGCCCCACAGCGGGGTGGTGGCGTTGCAGATGCCGGCCAGGGTGCTGGAGATGGTCAGCTCGGAGTACGCGAAGAGCGTGAAGGGGAGTGCGTTGAGCAGCACGGCCGCGACGGCCAGATGGGCCCAGGTGCGCGGAGCGCGCGGCAGCCGCTCCCGCTTGACGGCGAGCGTGGCGATGAGCACCACCGAGCCGAAGAACATCCGGCCGAAGGAGATGTACGGCGCGTCGTAGCCCTTGGTGCCGATCTTCATGAAGAGGAAGCTGAAGCCCCAGATCAGGGCCAGGGCGGCGAAACGTATCCGCCAGTCGACGGCGGAACGCCGCTGCCGGGGATCCGCGGCAGCGGCGTTGGTGGTGGGGGGCGTGGAGGCGGGCGCCGGGGTGGGGGAGGCGGGGGAGTCGTCCGAAGGTCGGGGTGTGGCGACGGTGCTCATGGGCTCTACGATGCAGTGCCCGCATCTCTTAGGACAAGCAAATAATTGTGTGAGCCATCGCGTAGCATCGCTTACATGTTGAACCTGGATCGCCTGCGCACCCTCAACGCCGTCGCCCGGCACGGTTCGGTGAGTGCGGCGGCCGAAGGGCTGCACGTGACCACCTCCGCCGTCTCCCAGCAGCTGTCCAAGCTGGAACGGGAGACGGGCCAGCAGCTGCTCGCCAAGAACGGGCGCGGAGTGCGGCTCACCGACGCCGGCCAGCTGCTCGCCGATCACGCCTCGCGGATCCTCTCCCAGGTCGAGCTGGCCCAGGCGGATCTGGAGGCGCAACGCGGCCGCGTCGTCGGCGAGCTGCGACTCGGCGCGTTCCCGACGGCCGCCCGGGGCCTCTTCCCCTCCGCGCTGGCCGCGCTGCGCGGCGCGCATCCGCAGCTGCGCGCCCAGCTGGAGGAGATGGAGCCGGACGAGTCCCTGCCACGCGTCGTGCGCGGCGACATCGACGTCGCCGTCGTGCTCGACTGGTACAACAAGCCGCTGCCCCTGCCGGACGGGCTGGTCAAGGCCCGGATCCTCGACGACCCCGCCGACGTGGCCGTGCCGGCCGGTCACCCCCTCGCGGACCGCGAGGAGGTCGCCCTCGAGGACTTCGCCGAGGACGAGTGGGTTTCCTGGCCCCGCGGCGAGTTCTGCCACGACTGGCTGATGTTCACGCTGCGCTCGAAGGGCATCGAGCCCCGCGTCTCCCACCGGGCCCAGGAGCACCACACCCAGCTGGCGCTGGTCGCGGCCGGCCTCGGCATCGTCGTCGCCCCCCGCCTGGGCCGCGGCCCGGTGCCCGAGGGCGTGCGCATCGTGCCCGTGCGCCACACGATGTGCCGGCACGTCTTCGCGGTCTGGCGCACAGACGCCGACCGCCGGCCCTCCATCCGCGCCACGGTGGAAGCGCTGCGCCGGGCGGGACGCGGCGTCGGCGTTGACCAGGCCCAGCCCGGCGGCGCACACCCACACCAGGGCCAGGCTGACGTGCCCGGTCAGTGTGGCGAGGCCGA
>NZ_JBFAPH010000575.1:0-2171 GCF_040675635.1 Streptomyces sp. NPDC049577 | reverse complement strand
GGCGGAGGTCGTGGTCTCGTCCCCGGCGTTCGCGCCGCAGGTGGCGAAGGTGCTGGCCCCCTTGCCGTGGCTCACGGTGTCCCAGGTCCGGGGTGCGCTGGAGGCGGCGTCGTGAACTCGGCCCGTCCGGCGTTCGAGGACCGGGGGTCCGGGGGCGGAGCCCCCGTGCCCGTGCCCTTGCCCGTGCCCCAGGCTCGGGCGATCCGGCTCGGGCCCCGGTCCGTGGCCGCTCTCCTTCTCGTGTCCGCCGCGGGCGTCGTGGCCTTCGGCTGGCCCCTCCTCGCCGACCGGGCGT
This sequence comes from Streptomyces sp. NPDC049577, assembly GCF_040675635.1. Lineage (NCBI taxonomy): Bacteria > Bacillati > Actinomycetota > Actinomycetes > Kitasatosporales > Streptomycetaceae > Streptomyces > Streptomyces sp. NPDC049577. The sequence goes on along the minus strand of NZ_JBFAPH010000575.1, from coordinate 1,876 downwards.
CCGGCCTGGCCCACTCCCAGGACGCCCCCTGGCTCTTCGCCGCCCTCCTTCCGCTCCTCCTCGCCGTCGTCGTCGCGACGATCGCCGACACCGGCCTCGACGCGAAGGCCGTCGCCATGCTCGGCGTCCTCGCCGCGGCCGGGGCCGCGCTGCGGCCGCTGGGGGCGGGGACGGCGGGCATCGAGCCCATGTTCTTCCTGATGGTGGTGGCCGGCCGGGTGCTCGGCCCCGGGTTCGGGTTCGTACTGGGCGCGCTGTCGATGTTCGCGTCCGCGCTGCTGACCGGCGGGGTCGGGCCGTGGATGCCGTTCCAGATGCTCGCCATGGGCTGGGTGTCGATGGGCGCGGGCCTGCTGCCGGGCCCGGACCGGCTGCGGGGCCGGCGCGAGCTGCTGATGCTGGCGGCCTACGGGGCGGTGGCGTCCGTCCTGTACGGGACGGTCATGAACCTCCAGGGCTGGCCCTACATCGGCTCGCTCGCCTCCGGCATCGCCTTCGTGCCGGGCGATCCGCTCGCCGACAACCTGGCGCGTTTCATCGCGTACTGCCTGGCCACGTCGCTGGGCTGGGACCTGCCGCGCGCGCTCGTCACCGTCGCCGGCACGCTCACGCTGGGCCCGGCGCTGCTCAAGGCGCTCCGCCGGGCGACGCGGCGCGCCGCGTTCGGCGCGCCGGTCGCGTTCGTCAGCGGCACGCACGCGGAGGAGCCCCCTACGGATCCGTGAGGCGGGGCACATGACCGCGGTCACACCCGACGCGAGGCCGTACCGAGCGTTCCCGGCGTTCCGGGAAGCGCTCCCCGGGGCACCTCGTCGGACTACGGGCCTGCCTCGTGGAGGCGGTGTTTGCCAGGCGGGGGAAGCGTCGGTCAGGTTGGGTGGGCCGCCAGGGAGCGCTCGCTCCGGCGGCACTGTCCTGCCCCCGACGGAAGGTTCTCCTCCGTGACGTTCCCGATCACCGGCCGCTTCGCTCCCCGCACGTTCGTCGCCGCCGCCGGCGTCGCCCTGGCCCTGGGCACCGCGGGTGCCGTGGTCTCCGCGGTGCCGGCCCAGGCCGCGACCGCCTCGGCGAGCGGCGCGCAGGAGACGGCGCGGAAGATGATCCCGGACGAGGCGCAGTTCCAGTGCTTCAGCAAGATCGTGGAGCATGAGAGCGGCTGGAACCACCAGGCGACCAATGCCTCCACCGGCGCCTACGGCCTGGTCCAGGCCCTGCCCGGCTCGAAGATGGCCTCCGCCGGCGCCGACTGGCAGACCAACCCGGCCACCCAGATCAAGTGGGGCCTGGACTATATGAAGGACCGCTACGGTAGCCCCTGCGGCGCCTGGTCGTTCTGGCAGTCCCACAACTGGTACTGATCCGGACGGATCGCAGCGGTGGAGTGGCCGGCACCCCGAGCGGGTGCCGGCCGCTTCTGCGTGCCCACCCCCGTACGCGCCTACAGCCTCTGAATGATCGTCGCGGTCGCCTGCGCGCCGCCCGCACACATGCTGATCAGGGCGAACTCGCCGTCCCGCCGCTCCAGCTCGTGCAGCGCGGTGGTGATCAGACGGGCGCCGGTCGCGCCCACGGGGTGGCCGAGGGCGATGGCGCCGCCGTTGACGTTGACCTTCTCCAGGTCCTGCTCGAAGACCTGCGCCCAGGAGAGGACCACGGAGGCGAACGCTTCGTTGATCTCGACCAGGTCGATGTCCCGCAGGGTCATGCCGGCCTTGCCGAGGACGGCGCGGGTGGCGTCGACGGGCCCGTCGAGGTGGAAGTGCGGGTCGGCGCCGACGAGGGCCTGGGCGACGATCCGGGCGCGCGGGCGCAGCCGCAGGGCGCGGGCCATCCGCTTGGAGGCCCACATCAGGGCGGCCGCGCCGTCGGATATCTG
>NZ_JBFAPH010000574.1:0-2192 GCF_040675635.1 Streptomyces sp. NPDC049577 | reverse complement strand
GCCCCCAGCCCGCACTACGCGGCACCCGAGACCCTCCAGGCCGGCCCGCCCCGCCCCGCGGCCCCCGCCCACCAGGGCGGCGGCCACGGCGCCGCGCGCCCGAAGCGGCGCGGCCTGCTCATAGCCGCGATATCCGTGGTCCTCGTGGTCGCGGCGGGCATCGGCGCGGCGATGCTCACCAACGACTCCGGCAAGGACGACGGCAAGAAGGTCGACGCCAACGGCGGCGAGCAGAAGCCCGGCAAGGACGAGAGCAAGGACGACGACTCGTCCAAGAAGGGCGAGCAGAAGAACCCCTCGGCAGCCGGCCTCATGAAGCGTGACGCCGCGAGTCTGCGCCTCGTCGGGGGCGCAACGACGGCGAAGGACCTGCCCAATTCCAAGGCCGACGGCGGGCTCTACGTCACGGGCATGAACAGGGTCGGCGCCGCGGCGGAGTGGAGCCTGGACGTTCCTTCGTCCGGTGAGTACACGGTCTTCATTGGTTATGGCGTCCCGGGTGCCGACGCCTCCTCGACTCTATGGGTCAATGGCAAGGCGAGCGACCGCAAGCTCAACATGAAAAACTTCGCCCAGGCGAAGAGCGGCGAGTGGGACAAGGGCTGGACGCGCACATATGCCTGGATCGACCTGAACAAGGGGTCGAACATCATCAAGGTCTCGTGCGAGCAGGGGGACCAGTGCAACTTCAACCTCGACCAGGTCTGGCTGAAGCCGGGGCACGTGAACGGCTGACCGCTGGTACGCGAGAACCGACGCCCTGCTGAAGCAGGACGCCGGTTCTCGCACAGCGGATGACGCCCTTAGGTGCGTCCTCTGCTTGTCAGCCCTGACCGAAGCCGACGCAACGGGTGGCGACCCAGCCCTTACGGCCCTTGTAGTTGAGCGGCGTCCAGGTGTCGTACGTGCCCGAACGGCCAGGGCAGGTGTACGTGCCGCCGGTTTCGACCCCGGTGCAGTACTCGTACCAGCAGGGAACGTCCTGCTTGGCCGGAATGCGGGCCAGAACGGGAGCAGACGTGGTCTGTGCGGAGCGAATGTTCCAGGAGTAGGTGTAGTTAGCAGCCTGCCCCCAGCCGGAAGCCTGAGCGGCGGACGATCCCGCGAAGAGTGCCCCCAGCGCGAGCGCACCGCTCACGGTCATCGTTCGTATGCCTCGACGCATATCTTTCCCCTCAAATCTGGTCATTCCCCTGCCGGTTGAGTGATCGGCGGGGAGTGTTAATGATCATATAGGTCGAAAGTTCGATTACCGTGCCAGATGAGTGATGCGCTGCCCGCGTCCGTTCTCGCGTACTTCAAGTGCTGATTGCCCGCAGGAAGCGGGCCACCGTGTCCGCCATGGCGGTGCGGGCCGGGGTGAGGTACTTGCGTGGGTCGACGACCCGGCGGTCCCGGTTCAGGAAGGCGCGGATCTCCGCCGTGCAGGCGGTGTTCAGGGCCGTGCCGACGTTGATCTTCCGCATGCCGGCGCCGATCGCGCGGCGGAGTTCCTCGTCCGGGACGCCGGAGGAGCCGTGCAGGACGAGCGGGACGGGGACGGCGTCGCGCAGGGCCGAGATCAGGGCGTGGTCGAGGGTGGCCGTGCGCTCGGTCATCGCGTGCGAGCTGCCGACCGCCACGGCCAGGGCGTCCACGTTCGTGTCGGCCACGTAGGCCGCCGCCTCGGCGGGGTCGGTGCGGACGCCGGGGGTGTGGGCGTCGCCCGCCTTGCCGCCGATGCGGCCGAGCTCCGCCTCCAGCCACAGGCCGCGTTCGTGCGCCCAACGCGCCGCCTCGGCCGTGGCCTTGACGTTCTCGGCGTGCGGGAGCTTCGACGCGTCGAACATGACCGAGCCGAAGTCGTGCGCGGCGGCGGCGTGCAGGAGTTCCACGCTCTCGACGTGGTCCAGGTGCAGGGCGAGCGGGGCGCGCGAGGCGCGGGCCACCGCCGTGGTGGCGGCGGCGAGGGGGGCGAGGTTCCCGCCGTGGAAGCGGACGGCGTTCTCGGAGATCTGGAGGATGGCCGGGGCGCCCGCGGCTTCGGCGCCCGTGGCCACGGCCTCGGCGTGTTCGAGGGTGATGACGTTGAAGGCGAAGACGGCTTCGCCTGTTGCCATGAGGTCAGCTGTGCGGGTCAGGGGCATGGCCGGCCTTTCGTCGTCGGCTGTCCGCCGTCGTCACGACGGTTCCGGGTAACGGGTGGGCGGGTG
>NZ_JBFAPH010000573.1:0-2194 GCF_040675635.1 Streptomyces sp. NPDC049577 | reverse complement strand
GCGAGCGTCGCGGTGAGGCCGACGAGCGCCCTGCGGCGCCCGGGCGTGCCGGAGCGCGCCCGCAGGAACCAGCCGGCGGCGGCCACCGCGGCCAGCGCGACCCAGAGGTTCGGCATGATCTCCGGGCCGCTCAGCACCGTGATCCACAGAGTGGTGAACAGCAGGGCCGCGAGCGCCGTCCGCGCCCGGCCGGCCAGGGGCTCCCACACCGCGAACGCGGCGTACAGGGCGGCCGAGGAGAGCGCCACGAGCACCAGCCGCAGCGCCGTCGTCGAGGACGTCAGCGCGATGACGGGCGCCACCAGGAAGCTGACGCCCCGGGAGCGGGGCGCACTGAAGAACGCGGCCGGGTTGCGGGGGTCGACCTGCGAGAGGTAGACGGTCTCGTCCCAGCCCAGGTCCATGTGCGCGACGGCGTAGCAGGTCTGCAGCACGGCGTAGGCGAGCGCGACGGCCAGGAGGGCCGGGGCGGGCAGGGCGCGGAGGGCGGGGCGACGACCGGGGGTTGCCATGCGGCCTCTTTTACCGCATGCGGCTGTGCGGCCCCCGGGGAGGCCGCCCCTTACGAGCCCGGCGACGCCTCCGGTGCCACCTCCGGCGGCTCCGCCTGCCTCGCGCGCTCGCGGGACGCGTCGATCTCGGCCTCGGCGGCGGCGCGGTCGGCCCAGCAGGCTGTGTCGACGGATTTGCCGGGTTCGAGCTCCTTGTACACCTCGAAGAAGTGCTGGATCTCCAGCCGGTCGAACTCGGGGAGGTGTCTGAGGTCGCGGACGTGCTCGTGCCGGGGATCCCCGGCGGGCACGCACAACACCTTGTCGTCCTCGCCCTGTTCGTCCCGCATCCGGAACATCCCGATGGCGCGGCACCGGATCAGGATCCCGGGGAAGGTGGGCTCACCCGCGAGCACCAGCGCGTCCAGCGGATCGCCGTCCGCGCCGAGCGTCCCGTGGATGTAGCCGTAGTCGGCGGGGTACCGCGTCGAGGTGAACAACAGCCGGTCCAGCCGGATCCGCCCCCACTCGTGGTCCATCTCGTACTTGTTGCGGCTGCCTTGGGGAATCTCGACGACGACGTCAAACTCCACGGGTCCTCCTCCGGAGGGGGCTCGGCCGTAAGTTCCCATGGTGACGCGTGGGGGCCCACCTGACCATGGGGCCTCCGGCCGGGGTGGCGGTTCTCCGGGAAAGCCCTCGGCCTCGCCAGTGGCGCTCCGTCAGTCCGCGCCCAGGCGGGACGGTTCCAGGGAGCGGCGGGGGTCCGGCACGAGCCGGGGGCGTGGTCCGGGTGAGGGCGCCCCGGGCTCGGGCCGCTCCGGGGTGCGCCGGAGGGTGAGGATGACGACGCCCGCCGCCGCCAGGGCGCCCGCGGCGCCGGCGAGGAGGGTGCCCGCGGGGCCGTAGCGGAACGCCTCGCCGAGGGCGAGGACGCCCACGGCGGCCGCGACGACCGGGTTGACCACGGTGACGGTGGCCAGGGGCGCCGCCAGTCCGGCGCCTCGGTAGGAGGCCTGGGACAGGAGCATGCCGCAGGAGGCGAGCAGCGCGATGGCGCCGAGGGCGGGCGGCAGCGCGCCCGTGCGGTGCGCGGCGAGGTCGTCGGCGGCGGCCTTGGTGAAGACGGACGCCATGCCGAAGGCGGCCCCGGCGCCCGCCGCCAGCAGGACGCCGCGGACGACCGGGCGGCGTCGCACCCATGCCACCCAGCGCGTCACGCAGACGAGCGCGGCCACGGCGGCGAGCACCACGCCGGCCAGCACCGGCCGGTCCGCGCGGGCGAGCGACTCGGCGCGCGGCGGTCCGGTCAGGGCGAGCAGTCCGGCCAGGCCGGCCGTGGCCAGCAGGGCGCCGCGCCAGCCGGCGCCGCGCACGGGTCTGCGGGCGGCGAGCGCGGCCATGGGCAGCGCGAAGACGATGGTGAGCGCGCCGAGCGGCTGCACCAGGCTCAGCGGTCCGCACGCCAGCGCGGCCACGTGCAGCCCGGAGCCCGCGCCCGTGAGCGCGACCGCGGCCCACCTCGCCGGCCGGCGCACCGGCGCGAATCCGGCCCGGCGCGGGTCCGTCGCGGCGACCCGCTCCTGGACGATCGCCGCGGCCGCGTAGCAGACGGCGGACACCAGGCACAGCAGTACCGACGCCAGCAGTCCTCTCATGTCCTCCACCATGCCCGCGCGCCGGTGGCGCCCGCATCGTCCCTG
>NZ_JBFAPH010000572.1:0-2212 GCF_040675635.1 Streptomyces sp. NPDC049577 | reverse complement strand
ACCGACCCCACCCGGCTCGCCGCCTTCCGCGCCACCGTGCTGCGCGACGGCGCGGCCGCCTGGGCGCACCCGTCCGGCGACCGTGACCTGCCGGAGCGCACGGCCACCCACGACCTGCTGGCCGGCCAGGTGCGCATCGGCACCTGCGCGGACCACGACCGCAACCCCCACGCGCGCCGGACCTCCGGGCTCGCCCTGGAGCCCGCCCTGCTCGGCACCTCGCTGCTGGCCGTCGGCCCGCCGGGAGCCGGCAAGACCCGGCGGATCGTACGGCCCGTCGTCGAGTCCCTGGCCCTGCAGGCGCTCGCCGGGCGGGCCGGCGTTCTCGTCGTCTGCGCCGCCGGGACGCCGCTCGGCCCCGACGCGGCGTACGACGTCGTGATCCGGCTCGGCGACCCGGCCTCCCCGCACGACCTCGATCTGTACGGCGGGACGAACGACCCGGACGAGGCCGCCGCCTTCCTGGCCGAGGGGCTCGTCGGGGACCTGGACGCCGTCGACACCCGCCGGGCGGCGACGGCCCTGGCCCAGCTGCTCGGCCCCTACCGGGCGGCCCGCGGCCGCTTCCCGGCCGTCCCCGAGCTCTGCGAACTCCTCCACGGCACCCCGGCCGTCCTCACCGCCCTGCGCGAGGCGCTCGACGCGGGCGGCCACCACGCGATGCAGCGGGAGCTCGCCGCCCGGGTCCGGCAGATGGGCTCGCCGGCCGATCCCTGCCCGCTGCTCGCCGACCGGGCGGCGCTCCTGGACCGGCCGGTCTTCGCCGGCTTCTTCGGGGGCGGGGAGAAGGCGCGGCCGTTCTCCCTGCGCGCCCTGTGGCACCACCCGCTGCGCGTCCGCGTCGACCTGCCCGAGCGCGGCCACGAGGAGGCGTCCCGCCTGCTGGCCCGGCTGATCCTGGCCCAGTTCACCGCCCTGGCCCCGGCCCGCACCGACCGCACCCTCTTCACCTGCCTGGTCCTCGACGACGCCACCCGGACCCTCACCACCGAGACCGTCCGCGGCATCCAGGGCCTGCGGTCCGCCAACGCCGGGGTCGTGCTCGGCCTGCGCGGCATCGCCGACGTGCCCGAGGCCCTGCACATCCCGCTGCTCGGCGCGGTCGGCTGCCACGCCGCGCTCTCCGGGGTCACCACCTGGGACGGCAAGCGCCTCACCGAGGTGTGGGGCACCGAGTGGATCGAGACCCGGGAAGTCGCCCAGCACACGGTCTTCGCCCAGCAGCCGCTCATGCGCGCGGTGCACGCCCTGCGCAAGCTCGTCACCGGCAAGGCCGTCACGACCGATGCCGTGACCGTGCGGCAGGTCGAACGGCAGCGCTGGTCGGCATCCGAGCTCGCCCACCAGCTGCCCTCCGGGCACGCCGTGCTGTCGCTCACCACCGTGCGCGGCGAGCACGTGCCGCCGCTGCTGGTCGAGCTCGGCGGCGGTCCGACAAGCTGAGCGCAGTCCTACGCTCTGGCAGAATTGAAGGGCGCTGTTCATACGCGACGGCGAAATCCATCCGTCCCCCGCTCGAAGGTTCCGCGCCCCATGCCGCCCACGCTCGCCTCCCTGCTCCAGCACTCCACGCTGAAGCTGACCGTGCTCGCGGGGCGGGACCGGCTGGACACCCCCGTCCGGTGGGCGCACGTCAGCGAGCTCGCCGACCCGGCGGCCTGGATGGACGGCGGCGAACTGCTCCTGATCACCGCCATGAAGATCGACCCGGAGGACGCCGAGGCGATGCGCCGGTACGTCCGCCGGCTGGTCCGCGCCGGCGTCGTCGGCCTCGGCTTCGCCGTGGGCGTCAACTACGACCAGGTGCCGGACGCGCTCGTGCAGGCGGCCGAGGCGGAGGGCCTGCCGCTGCTGGAGGTGCCCCGCCGCACCCCGTTCATCGCCATCACCAAGGCGGTCTCCGCCGCCATCGCCGCCGAGCAGTACCGCGCCGTCACCGAGGGCTTCGACGCCCAGCGCGAGCTGACCCGCGCCGCCCTCGCCCCCGAGGGGCCCGCCGCCCTGCTCGCCCGGCTAGCCACGCACCTCGACGGCTGGGCCGCGCTCTACGACGCCTCCGGCAGGGTCGTCGCCGCCGCGCCCGACTGGGCGGCCCGCCGCGCCGGCCGGCTGACCGCAGACGTCGCCCGGCTGCGCGAGCGGCCCGCCCCCGCCACCGCCGTGGTCGGCGCGGACGCGGACGCCGGCGACGGCGAGGAGGGCACCGACCGCG
>NZ_JBFAPH010000571.1:0-2221 GCF_040675635.1 Streptomyces sp. NPDC049577 | reverse complement strand
GCCGGCGTAGGTGCCGCGGGCCAGCTGGATGATCTGGCCGAGGGGGCTGTCGGCCTCCTCCAGGAGTTCGAACGCGGCCTGGCGGCGCGCCGCTTCGAGCAGCGAGGCGTCCGGCTCCGCGGCGACCTCGGCGAGGCAGGCGCGGACGGTCTCGACGACCAGGGGGCCGTTCTCCGGTTCGGCGCCGACGAGCGCCCGCCAGGAACCGCCCTCGCGGTAGCTGCGGTTCCAGGACTGGAAGTTGTAGCCGAGTCCCTTCTCGACGCGGAGCCTGCGGTAGAGCAGGGAGGCCGGTCCGCCGCCGAGCAGGTGGCCGAGGACGGTGTGGGCGTGGCGGGCCGGGTCGTGCACGGCGGGGGAGCGGCCGCCGACCGAGATCCAGCAGAACTCGTCGGGGAAGGCCGGAGGTTCGGCCTGCCGCGTCGGCGGCCGGAAGGGGAGCACCTCGGTCCGGTCCGTGCGGGCGGGGAGCTCGTCGATGCCGGTGCCCCGGATCGCCTCCCGGATCTCCTCGGCGTCGACGGGGCCGACGGCGATCAGGGCGACGGGCGCCGAGGCGAGCAGCTCGCGGTGGACCGACAGCAGCTCCGCCAGGGACGCCTGCCGCACCTCCTCGGGGGTGCCGCCGACCGGCCGGCCCAGCGGGTGCCCGGCGAAGAGCTCGCGGACGTAGGCGTCCTGCACGACGTCGTACGGGTCGGCCGCGGCGGCGGCCAGTTCCTGGAGCACGGCCCGCTGCTCGGCCTCGAAGTGCTCGTCGGTCACGTCGGGGCGGGCGGCGGCGGACGCGAGGGCGGCCATGGTGCGGGCCGCGAGGGCGGGCAGCACCTGGGCGTGCAGCAGCATCAGCTCCAGGCCGGTCACCGCGTTGCCCCGGCCGCCGAGCAGTTCGATCTCCTCGGCCAGCGGCCGCGGTTCGCCGCCGTCGCCGCGTGCGACGCGGGAGGACATCAGCAGGTGTTCGAGGAGGTGGAGGCTGCCGCCCCGGCCGGCCGGGTCGTGGCGGGAGCCCGCCCCGATCGCGACGCAGACCGCGGCGGTGGCGAACCGCGGGTCGGTGCGGGTGAGGATGCGCACGCCGTTGGGGAGGGTCAGCTGGTCGACGGACGGCATCGGATCTCCTGGAGCCGGGGGAGTCGGGAAGTCGGGGGAGTGGGGCAGAGGTTGGGCAGAGGTGGGGCCCGGCGCCCCGAATCGGCGCCGGGCCCTGGTCCTTCACCGGGAGTGAGCCCGGGTCACTTGCCCTGGACGGCCTTGTCCAGACGCGGGCGCAGACCGGTCGCGTGCTGGCGGGCGCCGGCGGCCTTGTCCAGACGCGGGCGCAGGGCGGTCGCGTGCTGGCGGGCGCCGGCGGCCTTGTCGAGACGCGGACGCAGGCCCGTCGCATGCTGGCGGGCACCCGCGGCCTTGTCCAGACGGGGACGCAGGGCGGTGACGTGCTGACGCTCCATGATGATCTCCTTTGGTCGAGCCGAATCCGATGATTGCGGCTTTTTCCTTCCGAGTCCCTTGCGGCCTCGGCGTGAGACAAAAATTAGCCGCCCCGGGGAATGTGGTGCAAGCCCTTTCCGCAGAAATTTCGGAATGGATTCCGTGGGTGAAAACGAAAAACTCCCGTATCGGCCTGCCCCTTTTTCGGACGGCCGATACGGAAGTCGAGATATTCGCTATATGTGCAGCTGAGGGGCTATGTCTGCCAGATCAGGCTGTTGATTCCCGTGACGCTCTCACCTTCAAGGAAAAGGCGGCACCAGATTTCCGCCGACCAGATGCGGAAAAGATTGCGCTCCGACATTCCCGCCACCAGATCGCACCATTCCCGGCTCCCGGTGCCCAGAATTCCGCGCAGTACCCCGTCCTCCAGATGCTTCGTGTCCAGCTGTCCCAGATACGCGGACACGGAGAAGTTGAAGCCGAATTTCTCCCGGTCCACGAGCGCGGCCGGCAGCCGGCGGCGGGCGACCGCCGCGAGCCCGGCCTTGAGCCGTGGCTCCAGATGGCGTTCCAGCGGCGAGTTGAGCGCGAAGGAGACCACCGAGGTGTCGAGGAACGGTTCGCGCACCTCGATCGACCCCTGCATGAGGTTCTTGTCCAGCCGGTTGAGCCCATGGCTGAGGAACAGCCGCATCGGCCTCTACTCTTTCGTCCACAGCCGAAAGAGTCACGGGGGCGGGGGCCGCATGCCGTTTCACATGCGCTTCGGGTCGGAGGACCTGCTGCG